>CAMZGI010000013.1 GCA_947306305.1 uncultured Fibrobacter sp. | reverse complement strand
CTAGTTCCAAGATACTAGTTACTAGCTTTTTCAAGTAAGAATTTTCTAGTAACTATCAACTAGTAACTAGCCCGAAGGGCGAAGTAACTCCCCCCCTACTACACCTTCACCGCTTCCTGCTCGGTTTCGAATGTCGAGCCTTGTGTCGGGACGTTGTAGTGATCCTTCATGTACTGCAAAGCCATTTCTGAATTGAGCGGCTTGCTGAAGTAGAAGCCCTGAATCAAACGGCAGCCTTCGCGGTAAAGGAATTCGAGCTGTTCCTTTGTTTCAACACCCTCGGCTATCAAGTCAAGATTCAAGGATTTTGCTATGCCAATCACCATGCGAGCAAACGAAGCATCTTCTTCGTTGTCGGCCACGTGATCCACAAAGTATTTGTCCATCTTGAGCGTATGCACCGGGTAACGCTTCAAATAAGAGAGCGAGCTGTAACCTGTACCGAAGTCGTCGATCGAAATTTGGATGCCCATGTTCGAAAGGGCTCGCATAATTTCAATCGTCTTGTCCGCTTCGCACATCGCGGTGTATTCCGTGATTTCGAGCTTCAAGTTACGCGGATTCAGATTCGTTTCGGTGAGCACGCGGCGAACATCATCGACCATCGAATCGACGGAGAACTGCTTTGCGGAGAAGTTCACTGCAACCTGAATATCCGTGAAACCCATATCCACCCATTGCTTAGTTTGCTTGCAAGCCATGCGTAAAATAAGAGCTCCCATCGGGACGATAAGCCCAGTTTCTTCGGCAATGGGGATAAATTCAGCAGGCGAAATAATGCCGCGTTCGGACTGGTTCCAACGCACAAGAGCTTCAAAGCCCACAATCCTATTGCCAGCACGAATATCGACAATCGGCTGGTACATCAAGACAAATTCCTGAGCCTGGATTGCACGGCGAATTTCGAATTCAAGCTTGTAAAGCTTCATCGCCTTTTCGCGAATGCCACCGCTAAAGAACTGGATGCCGCCATGGTTAATGCCCTTCTTCATGTCGCGAAGACTTGCATTGGCGTTAGCGAGAATATCTTCGACGCAATCGACATCCTGATTAATCACAATGGACATCGACACACTAATATAAAGATCCTTGCCATCCAACGAAATCGGAGATTTTACCTTATTATGAATATTACGAACAAGCGGTATCAAATCGTCATTGGGGTCGCGGCTCTGGATGTGGTGCAATATAACAGCAAAAACGTCAGGCCCAATTCGAGCCACGCAGTCATCCGGGCGGGCCACTGATTTTAAGCGGTCTGCCACCGTACGCAAGACGCTATCGCCAATGTTGATGGAATACGAAACGTTAATCGCGCCAAAGCTGTCGATGTCCAAAAGAGCCACTGCAAAAACGTAATCAGGGCGCTTGGCTGCAACATCCACATCGGCTTTCAACTTTTCGAGGAAATACTTACGGTTGTAAACGCCCGTCAAAGCATCTTGATAAACGTACTTGTAATTGTCGCGTTCAATCGACTTGCGGTCGAGAGCTTCGGCCAACGAACCAATCACGCGAATCGGGCGGCCAGATTCATTGCACTGCACACGTCCGCTAATCACAAGCTTTGCATTTTTCTTGGTAGCATCGAGCAAAGTAAGACTGCACGAGAACGTCCCCTGCGACTGCAATGCAGAATTCAGTTGTTCGCGGAAAGCGTTCCAGTCGCTTTCGATCACACGCTTTTTCAACGGCTCAAAAGAGTCTTCCAAAGTCGCGGATTCTGCCGCAAGCAGCTTGGCTATACGATTAGACCAATAAACCTTCCCCGTCGCCACGTCAAACGTCCAAAAACCATCAGACGACACATCGATCATCATCTGGAACATTGCATCTTTTTCGAGGAGGTCTTTTTTAAGGTCGCGAATAGGCTCCACTACTTTTGGCTCGGGAATTTCGACATCGTCACGGATTTTTTTGCTGTAACTGACAGGGAACCTGTAGAAAAGCGAGACATACGCCAAAAACACAATTGCCAAAAAATAGGGTACAAAACTAAGAGCGTGATCGCTTAAATTGAGAATATCCGGGATGGATTCTGCGAAAAGGAAACACGCTAATAGCAGCGCAAAGCGCAATACAACATGTTCATCAAAAAGTCTCATGACAACCCAATCTTTTATTTACACCTAAAATAAATCGAATAAAAATCAATAAATCGACGTGAAAGAAATAAGTAACAATTTCTTTACTCCAACTTCTAGTATTCCAAATTGGAATACCTAAAATGTAACTTTTTATTGACTCGTTTTGTAGATTAGAATCAAAAGTCAACATGAACTCCACCTTTTACACCACTTTACGTAAAGAAAATAACATATTTAGGCTTAAAAGGCAACATCTATTTAAAATTTAGGTTACATTTTTTGACAATCCATAAAAACAAGCCCACGGCATAAACGCCGTGGGCTTTTGAAAATGCTTTATGTAATGAAACGAAACGTTTCGAAAATTACACTGCACCCTGCCACTTCATGGCATCGGCAACCTTGAGGAAGCCAGCGATGTTTGCACCCATCACGAGGTTGCCCTTCTGGCCGTACTTGACAGCGGCAGAGGAAGCAGCCTTGTAGATGCTCTTCATGATGCCTTCGAGCTTAGCATCAACTTCTTCGAATGTCCAAGAAAGACGTTCAGAGTTCTGAGACATTTCGAGACCAGAGGTAGCCACGCCACCAGCGTTAGCAGCCTTGGCAGGTCCAAAGAGAACGCCAGCCTTCTGGAAGGCTTCGATAGCTTCCGGAGTAGACGGCATGTTAGCACCTTCAGCAACAGCCTTCACGCCGTTAGCGATAAGGGCCTTGGCACCTTCGAGGTCGAGTTCGTTCTGAGTTGCGCACGGAAGAGCGATGTCGCACTTGACCGTCCAAACGCCCTTAGAACCTTCGTGGTATTCAGAACCCGGAACGAGCTTAGCGTATTCGCTGATACGAGCGCGCTTGTTGTTCTTGAGGTCGAGAACGACGTCGAGGTTGATGCCGTTCGGGTCGTAGATGTAGCCGTTGGAGTCAGAAACGGTAACAACCTTAGCACCGAGCTGCGTTGCCTTCTGGCAAGCGAACTGAGCAACGTTACCAGAACCGGAGATCACGACAGTCTTGCCTTGGAAGGAGTCGTTAGCGAGGTCCTTGAGCATTTCGCGAGTGAAGTAGCAGAGGCCGTAACCGGTAGCTTCGGTACGAGCGAGAGAACCACCGTAGGAGAGGCCCTTACCGGTGAGAACGCCCACAAATTCGTTGCGGATGCGCTTGTACTGACCGAACATGTAACCGATTTCGCGAGCGCCAGTACCCTGGTCACCAGCCGGAACGTCCGTGTCGGCACCGACGTGCTTGCAGAGTTCAGTCATGAAGGACTGGCAGAAACGCATCACTTCGTTGTCGCTCTTGCCCTTAGGATCGAAGTCGGAACCACCCTTGCCGCCGCCCATGGGGAGCGTGGTGAGGCTGTTCTTGAAGATCTGTTCGAAGCCGAGGAACTTGAGCATGGAGAGCGTAACTTCGTTACGGAGACGGATACCGCCCTTGTAAGGACCGATAGCGGAGTTGAACTGCACGCGGTAGCCGCGGTTGACCTGAACGTTACCCTTGTCATCGAGCCAAGGCACGCGGAAGGTGATCACGCGTTCCGGTTCGACGAGGCGGTCGATCACGCCGTTGGTTTCCCAAGACTTGTCCTGTTCGAGAACCGGGTCGAGGGATTCGAGGAATTCACGGACAGCCTGATGGAAGAGGGCCTGATCCGGATCACGTGCGACGACTTTGTCATAGACCTTTTGAAGGTAAGCATTCTGAATTGCCATTTTTTAGATCTCCATTGTTATTTTGAATGTTAATGTTTTAACGGTTGTAAAGATAGCAAAGACCGTTCACAAAAAGTGAAAAAACGGCCAAAAACTTCAAAAACTTACATTTTTGTAAGTTGCAAAATTAAAACTTATGAAAATTACGAATTTTCGTTAAAAATTAGGGCTATAGACGACAAAAACTTACATTTTTGTAGGTTAAGTATTTTTATTTAATTTAGTAAATAAACTTTTACATCTTAAATAAAAACAACGCCCGCCGATGAGGGCGGGGACTACTCATATCTACTCCACATTAAACATCTTTGCTGGGAGAATATGTCTAGCCTTGGCAGAAACGATTTCCATCACGACTGTACTTTTTTCGCCGCTAGGCAAAGTGGTTACAATTTCAGTTTTCTTGAGCGTTCCCGGCAATGCGCACGAAGCATCGCAATAATCCAGTGAAATTTCAGCAGAAGCACCATTCACGTCCGTATTCATCTTGACAATACGCTTGACTTGCTCCGAATAGAACAGCGTCGGCTTCGAAGCTTCCTTCGGAACCAGCTTCCAGAGCGTTCCTGTCCTCACCGGAGCTTTGTAATCCGATGCGTTACCCATCTGCTCTGTAATGTCGGCTGGGTTCTGCTTCGGCATGTTCTGCGCGGGGAGCGTCTGCCCAGTTTTAAGGTCAATCACTTTCATGCGTCCGCTATTCTGAATCATCTTCATGTTCATCATGCTGGACTCGATGGTTGTTACAGACTTGTCCGTGCCAGCGCTGATTACGGTCGTATTCACGACCTGCGGAGCCATCCCCGGCAGCACTACCGTAGTCTTCATTTTCATTTCGCAGGTATCCGGGAAAGCAGACATTTTCTGGTTATTAAAGACCGTACTTGCATCCAGAGCTAATGCAGATGATACAAACATCATGGAAACAATAATCAATTTTGCAAATTTATTCATAACACGTTCCTCTTTTTATCAGCAACCTTAAAGCAATGATAAAAGTTTCGTCGATTTTATTGAGCCGTTCACACGCAGCATCAGATAAGTCCGATTCAAGTCAATGCCAGACCAGTTCACGGCAACAAACTGATTGCCCGGAGCAAGCGTTCCCGAATAAAGGTTCCGGACAGGAGCGCCCGCCGCATTTACCAAGGACAACGACACATAAGTATATTGGCTCGTTTGAACCACCAGACCGCCATCTACACGATGAACGGGGATTCCATTATCCTTCGGCTTGAGACCATAATCAGGAACATGGGATGAATCTGCGCCGGCAAACTCCGGCCATACGGGCACATCGCCATAAATCCGGTTCCCCAAAGAATCAAACACGCTTATGCCAACAGCCTCGACCATGCCAGCTCCTAGCCCAACACTGCTCGGATCGTCGGAAGAGTTCCAAATATTGGCCCAGTTTTCGCAATGCAGTGCAAATTGGGCATTATTTTTCCATGATTTTCCAGAAACAAGCGGTTCAGCCGCATGCAACGAGACCTGCCAGCGGCCATCGCCTACATTTTCAAGATTTGCCATAACCCCTGTCGGCAACGAGTACACATCCAACAAAGGAGCGACTCCTGCTTCAAGGAAGAAGTAATAGCGAACATCATAGTTTCTCAGCGTCACATTGCCCACATTCTCGACCTTCAGCTGGATTTCGCTCGCCTGATCGTCGCTACGGTTTTCAGCAGCATAGACGCGTGCCTTGACCTCGGCCGAAACAGAGTCTTCCATTTCCACACAAGAACCGCCAATCAAACGCTTGTCCGCATCAAGAACAACAACTCCATCGTCTTCTACAAAGCCTGCCGCTGCATTCTCGACAAAGGAAGGGTCGTCGTACGGATTCCACGGAGTCCAATCTTCGTAATGCACTCCGAAATGAGGCCCGTTGCCATTAAAGACCGTCCCATGGGCAGGAATCCAGCCGTTTTCGAATTTCCATTCCACATATCCCGTACGTCCGCTTTCTGAATGAACCGCAAGCCCGGTCGTATCATACGGATAGTAGGCATGTACACGCGTCATAGACGACACTTCGCCACGGAAATAATAGCGGACGGAATATCCGTGAACCGACGAACCCGAAACGTTTGTCAGGCGAACACGGGGCTGCAAAATCTTCTTGTCATTGAAGCCCTCGTAACGAACATACGTTTTAATTTTGCGTTCGGAATTTTCCATTCCCGAATTCCATGCAATCGAAGAGGGCGGAACATTGTCCGTGACCAGTGCGAAGCCAGCCACCTGCAAGCCAGCAGGTGCTTCGAGCGTTATCGTATGCATCCCGGCCGAGAGATTCATAGATATATCAGAAACCATAGCCGTACGCCACACAGGAGTTAGCGGCACAGATCCGGCATAGCCCATTCCCGGCGACGGCAGGACAGACACGTTGGCGGACGCAAGCGTTGCAGAACGCACAAACATCAAGACCTTGTATGTCGCCGCCTTTTCGATAAACGCCTCCATAGCAAGCCTAGCCCCGTCGCGGTCGGACTCGAAGTAGCGATTCCCGGCAACGGAACAAGAAAATTCAGGTTCAAAGCCATTCCCTCCGTCAACAGTCGCCATGGGCACAGTGACAATCTCCACAATTTCGGGTTCCGTATTTTTGTCATCAGTTACGGGCTGCGACAGAGCGAACACTTCCCCGCCAGACAGAGCCTTCTTGTACATCCGCATGTCCGCAAGATTTCCGACAAAAGAGCTCCCGTCGCCAGCACCCGCCGAAAACACGCCGTCAAGTTCGCGTTCCATCGGTTCCGCGGGAGCGGACTTTACAAGCTCTCCGTTCACGTAGAAATTGACTTCGGACGAATCCACCGTCACTACGACATGAGCCCATTCCTTTTCGACCGGCAATACATTGTGCTCCGTGCTCCACGCACGAACCCCCTCGGATAGCTGCAGCTTGCGTCCATGCACCAGCAATTCCATCTCAAGTCCGCCAACACCCTTAAAGCCGAGCACCCTATGCCAACCGGCACCGTTTGCATACCCGACTTTGATTCTCGTTTCGAACGAGTAGGAAGCGGACGTTCCGAGATTCACAGGCCCGGCACCTGCAGCACGATCCACAGGCATCGAGAAGTATAAGCCAGCATCGCTCAGCCACGGTGATGCCACCGAATCCAGAACCAAATTATGCCCCGTCCCAACATGTTCATGCACCGCATTTCCGATGCCTTCGCGTGACGGATACCACAAAGCAAGTTCCGCCGGGTACTGATAAAGTTTTCCAGATTCAAAAGTCCTTTCGACATGGTTATGCCCGTAATCTTCGACCCGCATTTCCAACGAGAGCTTGCAGCCGCTGCACTTGGCAAGCTCGTTGCGGGTCAGCCTTATTTCGCCCGTCACGTTCCCCAGAGAATCAGGTTGCAACACCAACGGGGAACGGAGCGTATTGCCCAATTTTGAAGAAACAACAACACTTGCGATTCCCGATTCGACATCATTGACATTGGCATGGACGGTAAAGATACGGTCAAGCACGTCTTCGCCACCCAGCACCTCAAACGCACTGATTACAGGACGTGCCGAATCCGTACGCACAACAGGTCCAGAAATTTGCATATCCAAGCCAAGAACCGACCTGCCGACATAGCGGGATTCATAGCGTCCATAAGGTACACTCCCCACCACGGAGCCCCCAATAAGCCGTTTGCCATTGTACTTGATCGTGTCGGGAATCTCTCCGCTGGCTTCGGCAACCAGCGAATTGCCCCTATACAGCGAAACTGTCCCATGTCCCGGATGGTTGCACGACGCTCCGTATGCGAGGTAGCCGTTGTCTATTCCCATCCAGAGCGAATCCGAAGGCACATGGCATGCAAACTGGGCGGGCAATTCCTCCTCCTGAGTGGAGTCCGGGAACACCGCCGAAAGCGTATCCATCGCGACAAAAACGGAGAATGTGCGTGTCTGAGCGGAAATAAGGACATATTCCCAATCAAAGGAATCCTTGTTCGCACAACGAGTATCGACATCCGTCTTCCCGTTGCATTTCAGCGTATCAGTTCCGTTATGGCTCATAATCGGAGCTCCCTGCCCATCCAAGAATCCATACAAGGCATCTTCCAGCGGCACGAACTGTTTATTATCGAAATCCACCTTATAGAGCCTGAGCGTCCGCGGCGTCACGTTCATGTCTTCAATTTCTTTCTTCGATATCTTCATCTGGATTCGCGGAAGGTTGTTGGTGTCCGTGAAAGTCATCGACGGCAGCACTTCCATCACGGGACCCGTAAGAGCCATGTCCTTGAACACGCCAAAGCCATAGTCTTTTTGGACATTCACGGTGCGCACGGTAATGTCTTCGGCTTTTTCGAGAGAGCCTTGCGGGAACGTCACAGAAAGGTCGCCAAACATGGACTTCACCACGCCATTATTTTGCGGCTTGACATTCGAACCCACGTACACGCTGAAACGCATCGCGTTGGTCGGATTGACAGAGCCATTCTCGCCCCACGTCAACAGGAACTGCGTATGGCCCTGCAACCTGTTCATGTCGAACCACGCCAGATGGCAGGAGCCGTCCGGATATTTTGCGCAACCGGAATCCACCGTGAGCGTGTCGCTGATAGAATAGTACGTCGTGTCGTTCAAGTACGAAAGTGAATATGCCTGCCCCGGGGTCAGCTTGCCCCTGATTTCGACAATTTCCGGCGGGCGGTTCATAACGGAGCCATTGAGAACAACCACGCGGTCTAAAGAATCCCGTCCTCCCGAAATTTCAAGGAACGGATGAGGAGAAAAATCAACTTGCCAAATAGAAGCGGACTCCACGACAGGATCCTTGATCCACGGATTGCGAACAAGCGAGTTCGGATACGCCATATCGGCAACACAGTACAGAGCCTTGTCGCAGCTGTTCGCGTCAGGATTGGCTCGATAGACATAGATATCCCGCAACGAGAGATTTTCGCTAGAATGTTCCAGCACTGTTTTCGCGGTATCGTTAGAACGGCGGTATGCCACCAAATCGTCCCAGCGATGTGCTTTCACGTACAGTCTCATAGCGGAAGTGTCATATACAGCATCGCTACCCAAGATTAACGAATCCACTTTCACATGCTGGATATCAATTCCTGCTCCCGCATATTCTTCCTTGATTTTTTTCAGCGAGTCAAGAGGGATGAAGAACCGCCCCAAAGCAGAATCGCCAATGCCATCCACAGAGAAATTCTCAGGATTGATGCGGTAGCTCAACGAAAAGTCCTTATTGCCAAGAGCTGTCCTTTGATAAGCCAATGCACTATCAACCTTTTTCGGGAAAATATAATTTCGGGACGAATTGACATAGTTCCTGAAATAATGCATGGAATCCGCCAGAAAATTATTTTTCCATGCACTGTCGTTATAGTCCTTGAAGAAGAAGTGGACTCTCGAACCCGAGCCGTAATATTTGTAACAGGCTTTCTCTTGCTTTCCTTCGGCTGCAAATTCCTTATAGTCTTTCCACGTCTTGTTTTCCGGGCAGCTATCCTTGACAGAATCACGCCATGTCGCAGAATCCGCCGGATACGGAATTACTGTTCCGCTATCCTTGTCAGCGTCGCTCCACAAACGGTTCATGCCTACATAGAAGAATACGTTGCCATGCTTGAATACAGGCGTTTTTACCGAATCATTCGCAATGCTTGTCAAAACAATCTGACACGGGCGATGCAGAGCTGTATCCGTCATCAATTCAACAAATTCTGCAAGATCAGGATTGCACTCAGATTCTGGAACAGAATCGGGATAAACAGGATTGCCAACAACCTTAGCCACGAAATGATGCGTAGAAGTATCCGGACCGTAAAATTTCAGTTCAAAACTAGACGAATACATAAAGTCTTCGCTTTCATCATCAAAGCGGAAAACATTAGAGCCATAAGGAAATACATTGACAGGATAGAATATCAACCGTTGCACTTCGAATGGGGTGAGCAGGCCGTATTTCTGATTAAAGTTCCACTTGTTGCCGTCAAAGTAATTCGTAGCCCCGGAATTAATCGCATTGCTATAATTTCTTCCATTTCCTTTTACAGCATTCCAATACCCGTCATCATTATTTTCATTGAAAATGGTCGAATTAGTATGGTCAAAACGAATCGTGCGGTTGACAAGGTTATCCATGCCAAAAGGTGCGTTCCAATAAACATTGGGGATTTCTAAATGATATTCGTAATGAATATTTTGCCAATATTTATTCGATTCATTCTCATTTATTTTATTATAATCTGTAAAAAACCACCCATTGCTAGGCGTCACAAATCTTACATTGAACAATCTCTTATTCGGATCATATTTTTCATTGTCAGATGAACAGATGGAATCCATGTATCCCCCATTCATAACAACGCTACACCCAACAGAGGAATCATCGGAAAACATTTTGACATTCTGTACACCTAAAGGATTTGTCTCAACCGAAGGCATTTCGAATTGAAAACGTTCTCGTCCTGTCAAATTTTCCAACTTCCACTCACACTTGCTTTTTAATTCTTCAAATTCAGATTTACTAAGTGTTGTATTTGGATTACGCTTCTTTTCTGTGTTATAAACTTTCCAGGTTCGCATAGTGCATGCTATG
Organism: uncultured Fibrobacter sp.; assembly: GCA_947306305.1. Lineage (GTDB taxonomy): Bacteria > Fibrobacterota > Fibrobacteria > Fibrobacterales > Fibrobacteraceae > Fibrobacter. Next base: position 12,060 of record CAMZGI010000013.1, on the reverse strand, counting down.
ATATCTATATAAGTGCTATCGCCAGAAGGATTATAAAAGCCAGCATCGGCATAGTGAACGATGTCAACATCTTCAAAGAAACGCTTACTTTCCCAAAATTTTACAGTATCAACAGGTCTTATATCGTCATGCACATCCGATGGATTATCGCAGTTGTCACCTTCTCCCCAGCTCCACCCCTTATGACAATCTATTATTTTCGTATTTGAATGAACTAACCTAAAAATCACCATTTCCAACGTATCCCTGTGCCTCTTAATACCCAGACTAAAACGCTCCGGGCGGAAACCAAGAATCTTTTGCGTTCCCGACACCGTTCCGTTTACATTGTATGCTCTATAACGCAAGGTATCCGGCAAGTACCATCCGCTCATGTTCGCCGTGACCAGATAATCGGCATAAGGCTCATAGACATATCTCCCATCAACCTTCTTTTTCGCCTCGGCAACATAAAAACTTGACACGCTCGAATCCTTTGGGGTCACGTCGTTCATTGCAGAACCCAGCCTGTACTCAAACGGTATGGTTTCAGAAACTACGACACTATTGCTGCCCGGCAGCAGAGCTTCGAATTTTAGATAACATTTTCCTTCCGCCAAAAGGGGAATTCCCGAAGAGTCCGTTCCAAGCCAAATTACGGAATAGGCCGAATCACCGGAATGAGCCTTGAGCGTATCGTCAAAAATCATCACGCTCGCACTAGAACTGAGCACGCTCACTTGCACACGTGCGTCGCCATTCTTGAGCCCGAAATAGACCTTCATGGCATTCAGCTCGTAAACAGGCGTTTCAGAAGAATCTCCTGTACTGGCATTGGAATCTGCATTTCTAAGCAGCACGTAATCCGGCAGCGATTTGGGCACGACAAGCTCAATTTCTTTCTGTTCGACTCGTAGTTTTTTCTCGACAACATTCACATAGGGATTGTCCAGGATATTTTCCGTCACTTCGGCATACAATGTTATTTCGCCAGAGGGATACGCCCCCGAAGTCGCAATTCCATTCCAGCGGTAATTCAGGCCATACGCATTTGGGTTCACTGTCCAACCGGTCATCAACGGCGAGACCGTAGTATCCGCTCCGGTAATCCAATAGAAACCAGCCTTGTCACCTTCGCCGAAGTAAACCGGGACCTTCAACGCAGAGGTATCCTGAAAGTCTTTACGTTCCACATAAACGCGGAAAGCATCTTCCGCTTCCATGACAATTTCACCGGAAGCATTGCTAATCGTCATCGCACTGTCGATATACGCAGGCGGCATCCATTCGGGATAATCAGCAAGATAGGCTTTGGCGGCATCGAGAACTGCGCTAAAATTGACGGGAGCATGTTCCGTTGAGCAGCCGATAGCCGTGTTCCCGGTAGAATCCACGCATGTTTCGCCGAACTTCGCAGAATTGTAGCCGACTTTCAGATTTATCTTGTCCAGATTTTTCCACTTGAGGTAATACTTGCCGTCCTTTTCAAAGAACCAGATTGCCGTATCAACGGCGGCGGTGGGCGTTCCGTAATAGGGATTGTAGAAAACCTTCTCGACCGACGCATCAAAGATTCCTCGGTGTTTGGAATCTTCGGCATAGACGCGGAGCATATAGTTGCTATTGAACTTGTTCTTGAGGCGGACGGAGATATCCACGGGGCCGTCATCGACCTTGAACGTGCTCACGTCGGTTCCGTTGCGGGTAACGGCTAACTCAACGGTCGGCTTGCCGTTAATCGAATCCGGAGGAATCACGACAACGTTTGTTGTGACCGCGGCCCAGTCGTTGCATGTTTCGCAGGAGGCGACTGCGAGTTCCACATAGACAAGGGCTTCATTGCCGAAATTGTCGTTTTCGAGGTAGCCGAGCACGCCTTCGGTACTTTGCGATATGCGAGAAATGTTGTCTGCACTTGTCGAGCGGTTCGCGGCGACGACTTTTATCTTGTCCGTTTTCCATGTCGTGTCGTTACCCACGCGGTAGCGGAGGCGATAGACGGAAGAGAGCGAATCGGCAGAACTTGTCTTGGGAGCGATGCCCACGATGGGGATGTAATTTTGGTCGCTCTGGATGGAGTCCGCTTGCGGATAGGTTATCTGCGGGAAGCGAGCGCCCACATGGAAGAGGTCCGTGCGGACAGAGACGTTGCCGGCGGCATCGACACAGGCGGCTTCGAGGTAGCGGATGCCACGGGCCGTATCGACGGACGATTTAGCAATGGTGAAATTTACTGTGTCATTTGCAAGGAGCTTGCGTTCGCCCTTGCGGATTTCACGCCAGGAGGAATCAGCACCACCGAGGACGCGGTAGCTGCAATGCATACCGGTGCGGTTTACACCGATGTCGGCCTTTTCGGAAACGAGGATTGTCGCGGAGAAGTCGCCATCCTTATCCATATACACAAGATGGTCACTCGTCAGCCCGACAATCTGCGGAGCGGTGCGGTCAACACGGACGCGTTTCGGTACAACGTCATGACGGACGTTCTTCGCCTCGTCGCGAAGGATTGCACGGACGCTGTATTCGCCGTCGGCCATGCGGAACCCCGCCATTTCGGTCCACGAACCGGATGCACGACCGTTCAACGACTTGAACACCCACACGGAATCGCCCGCACGGTCGATGACGTTCGTATCCGGGAGATGCACAAAGTTCCAGCCAATCGTTACGGCGGCAGAATCGAGACCGTTAAGCGACTCCTTGACAACATAATCAATTCTCAGGAGGCTATCGGCAGAAACGTATGTCCAATCGGCGTCGCGGGCAGGGCAATTTGCACGAAGAACATCGAACTTGCCGGACAAGTTCACAGAAGTTCCATTATTCACCGTATCGGCGGCGGTGACTGCCTTGGTCTCTCTAGACTCAAACTGCGGAGCGGTGTGATCCACGCGGAACTCGGCGTAAATCATCGTATCGTTCAAACCGAGAGACTTGATGTTCGTCCATTCCGTTTCCGAAACATTCGCGGGATCCGTGAATATCTTATCCACAAGGTCGTTCATCGCGTGGTAAGCACTTTCGTTGGGAACGGCGTAATCGATGGCGTAGGCAGCAACGCGGTACAAGCCATCGTCCATCGCATTACGTTTATCCTGCGGAACCCTGTCCCAAGCGATGGCAAACTCGTTCGAGGCCACATCGTAAAGTGCAGGGAGTTCGGCATATTTTGTAAAAGAAGTTGCGGAACCGCCCGACGACTGACCGGTCGCTTTTTCAAGAGTCCAACGCATCGCACGAATATCGGAACCATGCGCCCTGTCCGCAGAATCCTTGCCCACCCACTTGAAGCGGGTAATGAACATGGAACTGTCGGGGTTCATCATCGCATCCGAAGTAAGCGTGAACGCAGGAGCCGTGCGGTCCACCTTGAAATGAACCTCGTAGCTGTCGGTCTTGCTGCTGTCAGGTTCCGAAGAACTCTTGAGTTCCTTGTTGCTGATGTTCGTGCTCACGACCCAGCGGTACTTGCCCTCGGCAGGCTTGGAGTCATTTTGTTTCGAGACAAAAACGTATTCGGAATTGTTGTTGCCAATGACAATCGCCGTGTCCATAACTTGCGTACTGTATGTTTGAACATCGTTGCCAAGCGAATCGCGGAAAAACGCATCGCTCGCACCGTGCACACGAAAGCCTTGATAATCCAACGCCGAGACATACGCCTTGAAACCGTTGATTTCATTCAGCACGACATCATGCTCGGGCCACTTAGGCTTAAGCATGTTGTCCGTAGCCTTGAACAGATAGTAGAACCGCTGCGTGTTCGAAAGCCCTATCTTGTTCACCATCGAAATCATGACAGTGTTCTGATTGTCTTTCTGAATATCCGCGAGGTTTCCAAAGTATGTTCGAGCGTTAAAATCGAAACGACCGTTCTTTTTGATTGGGTGCGCAACATAGCCCTTGTCGCCAATCGTCGTATCGGGATTACCCCAGCTATTGCCGAGTTTACGTTTATAAACCGCACAGGCATGTTGGTCATCTTCAGCCTTAGAAATATCACACTCCCAAGCAACTTCTTCGTTGCTGTTGAACGTCATCTTGATTTGACGCATACGGTGCGGCATTAGGTCATCCACGACAAAGGAATACTTTTCGATAAAGCCCGTCACCACGATATCGGGCACATTATAACGTTCCACATGACGGATGGGAACATAAGTTGAATCAACATTTCCATTTGGCTTGAGTCCCGGAACGCGTTCCCAGCGATCCACTTTCACGCCAACCTTGTACCAGTCGGATTCCGACTTGAACTTGAGAGGACTTTTTCTGAAACCCACATAGTCACGCTGTTCGAAGGTTCCGTAGTAAACGGAGTCATACACAACATTTCCCGAGGAATCACGAATAACATTCCCAGCAGAATCAGTCTTCGCAACAGCAGCGTTGTAGATATGAGTCTCTTTCATTGTTACAGGATCAATAACAACAGAATCGCGACTACCATACAAACCGACTTCGCACAAAGGAATCTTCTGCAAACTATCGCTTTCGAAATAGCAGTTCGGATTCAACTTCGGATCATTCGCAAGCATTCCCATCGTACGGGAATCATTCAACGCCAAATTCACGAAAGGACGCTCATAGAGGAAATCTTCGTAAACATGAATTGAATCCACATAACCATTATATCCACCCACACGCCAATCCTTGAAACGCTCCTTAATTGGATAATTATGCGATTCAGAAAGATCTATTATTCCTGTTGTCAAATTCGATAAGTAATAAGTACTCAACAAAGCTGCCGTTGATACACCTAGAGCCAACCGAGCCGCAGCTGAAGCTGCCTCCGACGGAATAAAGTTTGTGAGCACAACAGCGACATTATAGGCTCCAAAAATTGCATTCCAATACGACAAGAACCCTTCCGTAGCATTGTAAGCTGCATTGAATGTGTTTCTTCGTACATCAACACCTCCATCATTCAATGATGGCGTATTGCGGGCCAAACCAATCGGTGTTTCTACCAGCGAAGTGCCATTTCCACGCAAATAGATACCACCAAGAAATCCTAGACCTAACCCTGTAATACTATTAACCGTTGTTGCACTGAACGACTCACTACCCTTAAACTGTGAATAAAGATTCGCCATAGCGGCGGTCAAAGCTTCCGGTATAAGGAACCCAGATACGCCCTGCCAGCCAAGAGACGGATCAGTAAAAGTCATACTATTCTCACCAGCTAATAACCGGAACATAGGCATTTTATCAGCATCATAGTTTACAGATAGCAAATCTGTAATGTTTCTTACATCCTTGCATTCATCTTTTTTCCGTGCGTGAGGATCTACATAGCACACAAGAGAATCCTTCTTATCGTAATCTTCCAATTTAATCGACACTATGAAATCCGATACCCAATTAAACAGATTAAGGCCTCCAATACCGGCCAAAGAAGCAAGAAGATAAGTTCCAAACTGGGACATTGTCAAACTCTTTGACGCAACCAAGGCCAGCCCAGTAAGTCCACCTACTGTCAACGTTTGCGTTGCACTTTTAATCCCCTTGTCCAACAAATCAACCATCGCCAACTGCATGTTCAAAGCACCAGTGCCTTCATGTGGAGAATCTAACGTTATTATTTTATCCACATCATCATTGTAAAAATTCGAATGCACGTACTCACGAGACACAATACCACCCATACTGTGTCCAACAAGGATATAACGGGAAGCTAGTTGACGGTAAAGGTCAGGATTTTTGCGAATTATTTCAAGTGCCGATTGACCAATAGTTGAATCAACTACAACTGAATCTCCTATTTTCCGTTGAGTGTATATTTTAGCCTTAACTTCTTGGGCTTCTTCAATCAAGGCTCGACGAGAACCAAATTGCCCATTCTTATTCCATGTTCTGCCGCCAAGTTCAAAAGCATTGTTCATTGAACTATTTCTTGTATTCGAAAAAGCTCGCCAATTATAAACATAGGAATTACGTAGATAACTGGAATCTTTTTCCCATTCCGGTTCTCCAAGAATTCTATGCGAAATCCATTTCGTTACACGGGAATCAGATGTATAGCCACCCATTGTAGCGGCACCCAAGCGGCTAGAAGCTTCAATAGATTGAGGATAAGCACCAGGTTCAAAGCCCTGTAGTTCACCATCATCATTATACAGTCCATAAGCTCCATGAACCATCATCACATTGTAATTCGTAATACTTTCCATCGGCTTGGGAATGGACCAAGAAAAGACGGCTACAGCCATCATCAAAACAATTATATTTTTCATAAGCATCTTTTATATTACTACTAGAATTGGAGAATTACACCATTATCCGCATGAAATCCCAATTTTAAAATGCCCTGTCTAGGATAGCACTCCCAAGCATCCTTATACTCGCATAAATTTCCGTCAACAAGCATCATTTTGCCTAAAAAAAAGGGTCCAGAATTCCATACCTGATTTTCTACCAAAATACTATCCTTTATTTTGTTTTCTATTTTCAAATAAATATTCGCAGACGAGGCATCATAATACAAGCAATACACATCATCCCCCCACGCCCGAACGTCATCACATTTCCTAATCCATCTTAAATCATCATCTAGTCTCTTGTATGTAAGAGTTTTTTGAATCGTATCTAGTACGGCATACTGACAATTTTCATTTCCCAAACTATCCAAATCAAAACCATTCGTAATTGGAGGAGGAGACCACCGTTCTCCCATCACCAAAATTTTTCCGTCAAGCCATGGTCTCAATTTCGTAGTAATAGGAACATCAATAGAACATCCGTCAAATATTTTCTTAACGTTCATTTTATAAGGTTTTTCTCCAATTTTCCAAAAAGATAATGTTGTTTTGAGGTTACGATCCCAAACCAAAGACATTGTTGATTTAAAATTTCCGCCCCAAATTACAGAATCTGAAAGTTGCCCCTTAATATATTCAAAATCATCATCAATTGAGTTATCTAGAGTATCAGACCATACAGGTCCATCCAATTGAACTCGATAATTATAGAGAGACAATCCAGGATGAGCATACCCAGATTGGTCATAAGAAAGACCAAACGCAGGATCTACTTCCTCATGCCAATAACGAGAAGTATTGACAATAGCTAAAGAGTCATCAACAAAACCAACAACTTTCCCAAGCGAACGGTCATCACTCCATCTAAATGTCACGTCATCCCCACATCCCCACATGCTTGCCAATGCGAGTGTAACAGCCAATGCCGCTAAAAACTTTTTTATTCTACCCATTTTCAATCCCTCCCTTGTCTTTGCAAATCGACAAGAAACTATTATCCAATATAAATATAAGTAACTACACATACAAAGTCAATAAAACCCGTGTAAACTTATGACAGATTGCTTAAACGAACTGATGAATAGTGCAAGAGGGTGGGTGGGCGGGGAAAGCCGGGCGTTGCGGGTACGGCGTCTGAGTACCCGCTAGAGGGGGTGGAGAGCAACGAAGTGCGAACCAGGGGGAGACCTCCCCCACCATCTAAACAAGCATCGCACGGATATCCGAAAGGCCCGAGCCATCCCACTTGAAGCGGGTAATGAACATGGAACTGTCGGGATTCATCATCGCATCTGAAGTAAGCGTAAACGCGGGGGCCGTGCGGTCCACCTTGAAATGAACTTCGTAACTGTCGGTCTTGCTGCTGTCCGGTTCCGAAGGATCCTTGAGTTCCTTGTTGCTGATGTTCGTGCTCACGACCCAACGGTAGCTGCCCTCGGCAGGATTGGAATCATTTTGATTCGAAACGAAAACGTATTCGGAATTGTTATTGCCAATGACAATCGCCGTGTCCATAGCTTGTGTGCTGTATGTTTGAACATAGTTGCCGAGCGAATCACGGAAAAACGCATCGCTAGCGTTATGTACACGAAAGCCCTGATAATCCAACGCCGAGACATACGCCTTGAATCCGTTGATTTCATTCAGCACGACATCGTGCTGAGGCCACTTAGGCTTAAGCATGTTGTCCGTAGCCTTGAACAAGTAATAGAACCGCTGCGTGTTCGAAAGCCCTATCTTGTTCACCATCGAAATCATGACGGTATTTTGATTGTCTTTCTGTATATCGGCGAGGTTCCCGAAGTATGTTCGAGCGTTAAAATCGAAACGACCGTTCTTTTTGATTGGGTGTGCGACATAGCCCTTGTCGCCAATCGTCGTATCGGGATTACCCCAGCTATTGCCGAGTTTACGTTTATAAACCGCACAGGCATGTTGGTCATCTTCAGCCTTAGAAATATCACATTGGGCAAGCCCTTGGCCTTACGCCTCAGCTATAGAAAATACAAGCATTTTCTGCAGCATTCGGCTCGTGGGCCAATCCCAAGCGACTTCATCATTGCTGTTGAACGTCATCTTGATTTGACGCATGCGGTGAGGCATCAAGTCATCCACGACAAAGAAATACTTTTCGATGAACCCCGTCGCCACGATATCAGGCACACTGTAGCGTTCCACATGACGAATGGGGACTCCTTTCGGTGCAGGATCGCCATTAGGCTTCAAGCCATCCACACGCTCCCAGCGGTCCACTTTCACGCCAACCTTGTACCAATCGGATTCAGCCTTGAACTTGAGCGGACTTTTACGGAACTCCGCATAGTTCCGTTGTTCAAAAGTACCGTAATAGACGGAGTCGTAAACAATATTTCCTGAGGAATCGTGAACAACATTCCCTGCAGAATCAGCCTTCGCGACAGCTGCGTTGTAGATATGAGTCTCTTTCATTGTTACAGGATCTATAACAACAGAATCACGACTGCCGTAAAGGCCCACCTCGCAGAGCTGCAGTTTATTCAAATCGTCCGCCTCATAGTAGCAGCCAGGATCAACAGAACGCAACACGGAATCAGACAAAAAAAGAGCCAAGTTCACGAAGGGTTTCTCATAGAGAAAATTTTCCATGACCCGGACATCGCCAGTCTCGTTACCACCCAAGACTTTCGGATAGGAAAACTTCCCTGAATACAACGTATCAAGCATACGGCGGGCCTTCGCATTCTCGTGTGAATTAACAAGATCTTCAATCCCAGCTTTAGCAATCCCCAATTCTAAAGCCAAGAGTGCAGCTCCAACTACAGCAATTCCAGCTTTTGCAGCAATCTGTGCATATGGGAATGCCGCAAGGGCGTAATGAACACCAACAATCCCAGCAACCGTTGCAGCCAGAGTCGCAACATTCGATATTACAATCGGGGCCATTGAAGCATCATTTGCATAAGCTGCAGCATCAAACGTAGATGTTTCAACATCCGCATTCGGATTTGTAAAAGCCTTGGTATTCTCAGCCAAACCAGAAGATTCCGGAATTAGTGTCGTTCCGACATCCTGCAATGCAATTCCGCCAGCTATCCCCAGCGAAAGCCCTGTCACGACATTCGTATAAATTGCCGAAGCCGTTCCATCGCCACGAGCTTGAGCAGCAATATTCATGACCGTTGTGGACACCGCTTCAGGAATAAAGATGTTCAAGAAATTGCGGAACCCTTTATTCGGATCGGAGAATGTCAAGCCACCCTTTCCCGCCAACAGGCGTATCATCGGCATGTTTTCGTTAAAAGGACGATTAATCAACGCAGAAATACCAGGAGCATCAGGCTCAATATAGGAAGTCAACGGATCTTCTTCTTTAAAGCCATAATCGTCTTTCAGTTGACTAATATCAACAATCCATGTCACTAGCCGTTCAGTGACACTTAAACCTAACGAGGGCACCAACAACCAAATAGCATTTGTTGCTGTATATGGATCCCCTGAAATAGCACATAATGACATCCCGAGTATGGACATCAACATATATTGCGTCTGAGCCTCCGCATATTGCCGAAGATAATCTCGCATGTCAAGTAACATATTCAAGCTACCCGTACCCTCGTGCGGGGAATCAAGAGCAATCATCTTGTCAACGTCGCCATTATAGACATTCGTATCGGTCACGTACTCATGCGAGGCTACGCCACCCATGCTGTGCGCTATAAGGATGTTGCGGGAGGGGATAGTACGGTAGGAATAGGTAACGGAATCCAATCTACGGTCACGCAATGAGTCCTGTCCGCCAGCCCTTACTTCCTGTGCTTCCTCGAAAAGAGAACGACGAACCGAACAATTATTATTCCCCATCCATGTTCTGTCGCCGATTTCGTGTGCGTTGTGGGCGGGGGATGCGGCGGGATTGGCAAAGGAACGCTGAATATAGATGTACTCAGAACCATACGTTACCGTATCTTCAAATACAACGGAGTCAAGCCAAAGAGTGAGTTTCTTTTCACCGTCATCTTCATACTTTCCTAGCATCCCTACGGCATCGCCAAGGTTCCAGCTGGAATCTTTTGGATGCAAGGAATGGTCATTTCTTGTATTCCACGCATCCTTTATAGTTGCATCACACAAACTTTCAAAGCCTTGACCCTCCGGAGCCGCCCCATGAACAAGAACTACGTTATAACGGCTCAACGATTCCAACGGCTTCGCAGCAAACAACACACCACAATAGCAGGCCACAACAATGACCAGCACGACAATATTACGCATAAATGTTCTCTTTAGCTACCTTGTTACTATCAAATCCTCAGAGGAATAGCCAATAGAAATCCCTGTTGAGTCTACAAAATTATTGTATTCCATTCGCACAGGCAAAACAGGCGTTCCCAATGGTTTCAAATCATGGATAAAAGTTCCATTTAGAGGATTAGGCTTACCATCAATCATCTTAGTTGGATGCCTTATCGTAAACATACTTCCCCGTATTTCTAAAACATTTTCAGTGTATATAGACCAACTTGCACCATCCCAAATCAAGGAGTCCATCAAACCATTCTTTCCGTACTCATAAACTCCATATCGCTTTTCATCATACAAAGCCCTCAAGCACACCACATCCCCGTCAATGTACGTAATGTCGTCGCATCCTTCAAGCCAAGCATATTCGCCAGTAAATTCCAGTTTCTTCACGATTCTCGTCGCGGTGTCTAAAATAGCGTAAGGACAATTTTGGGCGCCTTCTAGCAAAACATTTCCCTTTTCCCACGGTCGAACATTCTGAATATTCTTTCCTCCATTACATTCTTCGGACCATTTCATTTTCCCTCGAATGTCTATAGACTCGCGAATTTTCCAAAACCCAAATTCATTTTCATCATTATAAAAGAAAATTGTTGAATCAAAAGCAAGACCGTTCATTATGTGATAAATGCCCTTTGCGGTATCTCCCCAATACGGCAACTGTTTACTTCTATAATTCACAAGAAAAATACCATGATTCATTGTACCTTTGTTACATGTTTCATTATAATCGCAACTTTCCGCATGTTCTTCCCATCCCCTAGAATTTTTTAAAATAGCCAAAGAATCATCAAGAATCGCGACCATCGTACCATTAGTTCTCACATCATCAACAACCGTAGTCACATCCTCATCGAATAGCCCACATCCCCACATGCCTACACACATGAGAGCCACAACCAAACCACCAATCATCTTATTAATTCCACCCTTCATAAAATCCCTCCCTTGTCTTTGCAAACAGACAAGAAAACAGCCATCCGTATAAATATAGGCAAACGTTCATACAAAGCCAAACGGCATTAGTATAACCTCACAAAAAACAGATGGCGGATCTGGTCCGCCATGACGTTTTTACTGGATTCCCAAATATGTTACTGGATCCTGCTCCTACGAACCTAAGAATTGTAAGCCAATAAATTGGCAACAATTCTATATCGCGTTGTTCAGGATGACGATTCTTTTATGAATTTTCGCCTTGATATTATGTCATACTGAGTGGCGAGTAGCCACGAAGTATCCAGTGCGGCTATAAAATATGTTACAAGATCCTCCCACAGGGGTTCGCACTTATAATTAAATGCTCGTCATTACGTAAGCGTGTTTACGAGCGTGTTGTGCAAGATTCCGTTGGAAAACACGACTTGCTCAGCATCCACAAACTGCATTGGAGAACCGTCAATGTGCGTGGATTTGCCGCCAGCTTCTTCGACTAAAAGCGCGATAGCGGCGATGTCCCACGGGTAGCTCATCGTCATCACAAAGCAGTCAATGCGACCGCACGCAGTAAAGCATCCTTCGATCACCGCAGAACCCA
>CAMZGI010000012.1 GCA_947306305.1 uncultured Fibrobacter sp. | reverse complement strand
AACAACGCAAAAACGCAGCCCCACAAAATTGCTTTGAATGCCACCAGCAACTTTGTGCCGCCGATGTTATAGACAAACGCGACCGTCTGCTGAAAAAACTCATGCACATTTACGACAGGTTCACGAACAGGAGTCCATGTAGTCACCCAATCGCGGGCACAAGCCAAATGCCACCAAATATCGGTATCCGTCAGCGGAAACAATGCAAAAAGCACGACCGCCGAACAAATAAATACCGACAAAAGTTTCATCACCGCCTACTTTTTCGAGGAAGATTTTCCCGAACCAAGCGACTTAATCAAAGAATCCAAACGCTGCGACAGGACTTTCGCACCCTTTTCGTTCAAATGGTCGTAATCGTTCGCCATCGACGTAGGGTAATCATGGTCGCCAAATTTATTTTCATCCATGACTACAAAATTCGACTTGCCCTCGGCCCATGTTTTGATTTCTTCAATCAGCTTTTCTGCATGGCTACGACGCATTCCATGACGACCATACGAACCAGTCTTTTTGTAATACGGACTAATCGGGAACATCACGCCAATAACGACGATGTCGCGTTCTTTAGCAAGCCGTACAATTTCTTTTAACTTATCTACATCACCCGAGAAAATAGCCAAGCACTGGCTCAATTCCGATTTTTCAAGGCACATGTTCAAGCTCGTATCGGCAACACAGACATCCATGTTATTGTTCGACAAGCAAGTGTTCTGATCCGAATCGATAAGGCAATTCGCTAAATTCCTGTTGAACAAGCAATCGCTCCATGTCGAATCGCCAAAATCAGAAGTGCCTTTATCGTTTGTCCATCCGCTATTATCGTTTGCAGCATACCATCCGCGATTTGTAATAACAGATTCGTCGGCAGCATTTTCCAAAACGAGTTTTACAAATTTATCGTCAACGCCATCAGGGTAAAATTCATGACTTATGTCGTATTCAAAGCCAGTAGCACCGCCCATTCCCTGATTAATGTCAGTGCGTTCATCAATATTATACCACAAATCAAAATCAAGGCTTAGAACAACATATTTCACTTTAGGGCAATGATTCAAGACATAGTTTTTAAAGAGGTAATGTTCGCAATGCATATCGCACGGAACAACGCCCATGTTAATCGAGAACATGCTCATTTCAAACGGATCAAAGCCCGACCACATGTGAGAATTTCCTATGCCCACCAGTTCTACAGAATCTTTGTAATTCCAGAACATCGGCATTTTATGCGAAAGGAGGAAGTTTGTCTGATTCGCCGCCGATACGTAATGACCTACACTATCTTCGTCCCATCCAGAGTTTACCGAAGAATTCTTAGGAGCTTTCCAGAAACACGGATGCCAAAGCTCATCGCCTTCGACAAGCGGCATCACAGAGCTATCCTTTGTATTCACCAATGCAATTTTCACATGAGAGCCTTCGGCATTTGTAAGCGTCACGACAGCCACATCTTCGCTATTCAACACCCATTCGCTATGGTCAAACGTATAACCCGACGGTGAGCCAATCGAAGAAACCAGCTTGCCATCGCTATTGGCTATGAACAAACGTTCATGAACGCGGTATTTCGAACCCACAAACTTACTTCCCGTAGTTCCTGCAAAATCAAGGAACAGAGTCCGCTTTGAAGTTTTATTCAAAGATGCGTTGCAAGCCTGTTCGCCACCATACCACACCGAATCAACAGCTTTCGATTTAACCGTCGAACCCTTCGATGCCATGCGAGCACGAAGCAAACGAGCACCAGTCACAGACAACATTTCATCATCGCTGATGCCGCCATGATACGCTCCATCAAACAACTTTGTCGGCTTACCAAATTTGCCACCAGAGAATACGACCTGATACGTAGCTTGCGAAAAGAAATCTGTTTTTTCTTTATTGTTCCCTGCATCCGTCACATAGACAATTGCCGTATCGCCATTTTCAAGCACACGCCAACGCGGAATCGCCGCCGTTTTCACGTCAAGCTTGACAAGATTCGTCCCATCTGCATTCAAGTCACGGACGTAAACCGCCGATTTTCCGGCTACGCCCTCCTGCCCCGTGCAAAACGCTACACGCTTTCCATCTGGCGAAATATCAGGATGAAAAACGTTAAGCGTATCCTTGATTTCAACAATCGCAGGCGAAACCCTGCTAAAATCGACAAACGCCAAATTTTTCGAGACAGCATTGCGGAAAGCAAGCTTCGACTTGTAAGAACCAAAAATCGATGTAATGTTCTTTGCACTTGCAACAATCGAATTATTCGAAGATTGGACAGCACCCGAAGCGTCTAGCCAAACAGGATTTTCAATCTTGCCAAACGCCAAACGGAATCCCAAATAATCGGCAGCACTCGTTCCCGTCACCGTATAGACATCGCCACGAGCGTACAAATTAAACGTCGAAGGTTCGCTTCTAAAGCTTCCGCCTTTAATGATGCGTTCGCCAAGGCTTCCGCCATCAACACCGCCTACGTAATTCGTAATTGTCGTATCGCGGAAGCTGCCTAGCCAGTCATTTGCCCATTCGGCAACATTCCCCACCATATCGCACAATCCGTTTTCATCTTTTTTAGAACAAACTTCATGTGCTTTAAAATCGGAGTTGTCGGCATTCCAGCTATTTTCGGCATTAAAAGAAATCCCAGCCGCATAAACCCATTCTGCTTCGGTCGGCAAACGGAATGCATTTGCATCGGGCTTGAACGTTATACCGTCCAAAAGAATGCAATGCCCTTTTTTGTCGAATTCCGCTGAAGAATACGTATAAGCAGTATCGAATCCGGCTTTTTTGCTTTTAGCATTTGCAAAGAGAACGGCATCGTAATACGTGACATTTGCCGCTGGCAAAGAGTCCTTTTCGCAATCGAGCGTAACGCCCTTCTTGCCGCCCATGAGTTTATTAAATTCGCTGCATGTGACTTCATGCCTGCCAAGCTGAAAATCGTAAGAGAACTTGACATCCATTTGCGGACGTTCATTCGCCTTCGCGGATTTAGAGTTAGTTCCCAATTCCGCAAACTTGCCCGAAGAACGGATCAACGCAAAGCCGTCTTGCAGCTTGACATCAGAGCAATTTTCGTTTGAAATGCAAACGAAAGAACTGTTCATTTCGGTCTGCGTCGGGGAATCCGAGCACGAAACCATTAAAGCGAAAGCCGAAACGGCACCCCAAACCAAACTTTTTTTCGCATTAAAGAACTTCATTTTCATTTCTCCAGCGTTAAAAGTAATGAATCTAATCTATGCGTAAATTGCTTTGCACCCAATGCACTCAAATGATCTACATTATACGCCATTTCATTTGTGTAATCGTGAGTACCCCACTTATTTTCATCAAAAACAATAACATCCATCGAACGAATTGTATTCAAAACCTCTTTCGCCATGCTACGTCTTGGGCCATAAACGCCAAACGAGCCTGTTTTTGCATAACCCGGGCATTGCGGGAGCACAATTGCAACTACCTTGATTCCATTTTGATTTGCAATTTGCACAATCATTTTGAAAGTCAAAAGATTTTGTTTGTAAATCGGATCTTCAAAATTCCTTAGCGTCGAATCCGCTAAAAAAACCGCAGGGCCCCACTCTTCCGAAGGCAACAAGAAATCATCAAGGTTATAGGGATGCTGCAAAGCCGTTTCTGGACGCGGAGTTTCTTTCAGCGCATCGACAAAATGCTCTGGCAAACCATCAATCCAAAAATTATGATCCGCATCGTACTTAAATCCAGGGACTTTTGTATAGACAATATTATACCACGTGCTTAATCCATCGTACCATAAAAAGTCTGGCGACATTTCCAAAACAAGAACCTTCAAATTTTTCAAATGGTTCATAACATAGTTGTCGAACAAGAATCCAATTCCCGTCATTTGTCCGTTGGAATAAGCCATGTTCAACAAATTATAAGATGTGATTTCTTTATCATGGAGAGCGAACATCGTTCTTGACGAGCCCAACGCCACAGCAGTCAGCTTATCGCGTTCCGTCCAAAAACGTTCCATTTTAGCACTCAGTTCAAGAGCACTGTAAAACGCGCTTGACGTGTAATAAACACCAGCACTATCCGTATCGAGTTCCGAACTGCTATAGTCATTTCGAGAATGCCACAAGCATGGATGCCAAAGTTCGTCGCCCTCGGCTATAAACGTCACCGAGCCGTTGGACAAATTAATCAAAGCGATTTTTTCGTGAGCTCCATTTGCATTTGTAAGCGTAGCCACCGCAAGATTCGAGCCACCCAAAGCCCACTCCGTATGGTCAAATGTGTAACCGCTCGGAGCACGAACAGCTTGAATTAAATCACCCCTCGCGCTAGCGATAAGGAGCATTTCGTGAGTGCGGTAAGACGAGCCGACATACACCTTCCCTGTCGTGCCGCTAAAATCGAGGAACATCGTTCGATTGCTACCGTCATTGGAGAGAGATGCATTGCAAGCCTGTTCGCCATTATACCACACCGTATCAGGAGCTTCAGCAAGTGTCGTGCCCGAAATCGCGCTCTTTGCACGGAGGAGTCTCGCACCCGTCACCGCAACAAATCCGTCATCGCTAACGCCGCCGTGATACGCGCCATCAAACAACTTTACAGGTGTCCCGAATTTTCCATTTGCAAACGGAACTTGCCATGTGCTCGTCGCCATGAACGAAGCATCATCCTTATTATTTGCAGCACTCGTCACATAGTGAATCACCGTATCGCCAGAGCCGAGCACACGCCAACGCGGAATCGCGGCGCTTTCGACATTCAACTTGACAAGACCAGAGCCCGTTGCATCTAAATTACGCACATAAAGGCTAGACGTTCCAGCAACACCTTCTTGCCCTGTACAAAACGCCACGCGTTTTCCATCCGGCGAAATATCGGGGTGATACGCAGAAATCGTATCCTTAATTTCAACAACAGAGCTAGTGCCGCTACTAAAATCTACAAACGACAAATTGCCCGTCACGTCATTGCGGAAAACAAGCTTCGACTGAAACGTACCCGTCAAATGCTTCACATCTGTAATCGACGCAAGAACATTCACCACAGATTCATTGACCGAGCCGCTTTCATCAAGCCTTGTCGCTTTGGAAATCGGGCCAATCGCCAAACGAAAACCGAGGTAGCTCCCCTTAGCCGAAGACGTCACCGTATAAATGTCGCCACGGCTATACGTGTTCATCACCGAGGGTTCGTTTCTGTAGCTTCCGCCTTTCACAATGCGTTCGCCAAGGCTCCCGCCATCTGAAGCACCGACAAAATTCGTTACAGGTTCCGTCCTAAAATAAGCGAGCCAGTCGTTCACCCATTCAAGGGCATTCCCCGCCATGTCGTAAACGCCCAAATCATTTGGTGTCGTCGTCGCCACGTTATGAAGCGCATAGCCAGAATTTTCGCTATTCCACCCATCTTCTGGATTCCAGCCTTGGTTCGCGACATAAACCCATTCCGCTTCCGTTGGCAGACGGTATCCATCCACTTTTTCACGGAATGCAAATCCGACCAAATTATCGCAACTTCCCGATTCGCCAAACAAAGCGCTTTGGTACGTATAAACTGTATCGAGATTTTCGGACTTGCTCTTTGCATTCGCATAAAGAACAGCATCATAAAAAGTAACGTTTGTTACAGGGGCGCTATCGTTGCATACGCCCTCGCATTCGCCACCCGAATCGCCACGCAATGCTTTGTATTCGCCGCGAGTCACTTCATGTTCGCTAATGTAAAAATCATACGTAAAAGACACTTTCATTTCAGGAGTATCGCTTTTACGTGCCCCCTTGACATCCGTACCCAAAACAACCGACTTACCACTTGCCCTTACAGGAACAAAACCTTTATCGCTAAGATTTCCGCTTGTAGAAGACAAATCCAAATACGAGATAGTTGGAGGTTCCGAATCTTCGGAACAAGAAGTCCAAAAGACAGCGGATAGCAAACAAAATGCAAATAATGTCAAACTCCATTTTGCTTTCATTTTTCATTCTCCCACGAAAGCAAAAATTCGTTCAATCGATTAGTCAAAATTGTGCTGCCACCATAGCAAAGATGATCTTCATCTACAGCCATCAAGTCGGCATAATTGTGCTTCCCCATTTTATTTTCATCCACTAGCACAAAATTTCGGTATTTTTTATTCAAAGCAGTCAATTCTTCAATAAGCTTTTTAGCGACACTGCGACGCATTCCATATCGACCGAACGCGCCCGTTTCTGCATAAGCAGGGCTCTGCGGGAAAATCAAGCCCACCACGCGAATATCTCTCTTTGCGGCTTCTTTGATAATCGAAATCAAAGCTTCCTTGCTATCGTCAATCAAATATTGGCGTTCATCGTAATACGTACTATCTTGTTCGATTTCAGGTTCTTCGTTCCATGAATTGCACTGAGTGCCCGTATATCGACCTCTATCTTTCAGATAAAGGTTTTCTTCAGCCGAGCCTACCGAATTTTCGGTATATTCCAGCAAACCTTCGGGGTAGCCATCATCCCAATAATTGTGGTTTTCGTCATACACATATCCAGGATAATTCGGGAAGTCCGTATAAAAGAAGTTATCGCCATCAGGACCGTCAATTTTATGCCAAAAATCAATATCGAGCGAAATCACCAAATACTTGATTTTTTTCATATGCCTAAAAATGTAGCGGTTCAAAAAGTCGCGAGACATGTAAATGGAATTTGGTGTTTGTCCAAAATTAACGGCAAAGAAACGGCTATCTAACAGCGTGGGGCTTACGCCAAACATCGGTCTAGAAGAGCCCAAGATTACCACATTTGCAGTATCGCGGTATTTCCAAAGCAGTTCCATCTTGTACCGCATCAAAACCGATTCCCATTTATCGGACGGATACAGATAAACGCCAGCACTATCGGCATCGAGTTTAGAATCCTTTGAAATTTGAGCATTTTTCTGCCAAATGCATGGATGCCAGACTTCTTCGGCATCGACCAAGTCCAAAATTGAATCATCTGCCAAATTCACCAAGACAATTTTCGTATGGCTCCCATTCGCATTCGTGAGCGTCGCAACAATATAACCGTCATCCGGTTTGGAGCCCACATAATTCAGAGTCCATTCCGCATGGTCAAAACTATAACCATCTGGAGCTGCAACGGTTTTAATCAAACGCCCCGTGCTATCGGCAATCAGCAAACGCTCATGCGTTCCGTAACTCTTGCCAACAAATTCTGCACCCGTCTTTCCGCCAAAATCGAGGAAAGCCACACGCTTTGAACCATCGTTCGCAAGCGACACATTGCAAGCTTGTTCGCCGTTATACCACACGGTATCGCGACCATTCTCAAGCGTTCCGCCTTTACTTGCTATACGTGCACGCAACAGCCTAGCACCCGTCACAGCTAAAGTATTGTCATCCGAGATGCCACCATGATACGCACCGTCAAAAAGTTTTTTAGGCGTTCCAAAGCGTCCTTTGCTATACGTCACTTGCCATGTGCTCGTTGCTTTAAACGAAGACAAATCCTTGTTATTGCCTGCATCAGAAACATAGACAATCGCGGTATCGCCGTTTTCGAGTAAACGCCAACGCGGAATAGCGGCATTACCTTTAGCCTTGACTTTTAAAGGCTTCGCCCTTGAATCCGTCAATGCGCGAACATAAACATCCGACTTTCCCGACACGCCTTCCATGCCCGTGCAAAACACGACAAGCCTTCCATCGGGCGAAATATCAGGGTGGAACGAATCAAGCGTATCCGCGATTTCGACAACAGACAAGTTTCCATTCACATATTCGACATACGCCAAATTGCCCGACACGTCATTGCGGAAAACAAGCTTTGTGCGGTACGACCCCAAACTATTCTTGATGACAGACGCGCTCGCCATTGGAATAATGCGGCTCGCTCGTGCCTTGCCGTCACGCCCCATCCAAACGGCATTCGGGATTTTTCCAAATGCAATACGAAATCCCAAATACTCCGACTTTGCCGCCGAAGTCACCACATAAACATCGCCACGGTTGTACAGTTTGATTGCCGAAGGATCGTTGCGGTAGCTGCCGCCCTTAATGACACGCTCGCCAAGAACACCGCCATCAGGAGCGCCAATGTAATTCGTTATCGTCGTATCCTTGAAATAGCCAAGCCAATCCGAAACCCATTCCTTGACATTGCCAGCCATGTCGCAAAATTCTCCATGCGAGCGAACGTAAGAGCAAACGTTTTTCGGTTCATAATTAGAATTCTGCGAGTTCCATTCGATAGATGGATTCCAACTGCGGTCCGCAGCCATCAACCATTCCGCTTCCGTAGGCATACGGTACGCTTCAACGTCGGGATGGAAAACGAGCCCTTCCATCGAAATGCAATTTCCGCCCACGTCAAACGTCGTCGAGCTGTAAGAATATGCAGTATCGTAGCCCTCGCGTTTGCTTCGTTCGTTTGCAAAAAGCACCACGTCAAAATAAGTCACCTTGGTCACCGGCAACAAATCAGAGCCTTTTTCTCGGCAGCGTTCGTCAAACGTCGTGCCCATAATGTCCTTGAACTCGGCACAAGTCACTTCATGCATGCCCAAAGAAAAATCGTAATTCAAAGCGGCACGCAATTGCGGACGTTCGTTCGCCTTTGCTGTCGATGCATACGTGCCTAAATACGAAATCGCACCGCCACTCGAATTTCTTATTTTCGATGCTTTGACAACGATAAGACCTTCATGCGAATTATCGGCTTCGACAGGAGCATTCAACCAAACATGCTCGCCAAAAAATGTATCACACCCAGAAAACACCAAAACAAGGGTCAACAATAACAAGACCCTTTTAAAGAAAAGAGAATGAGCAAAACACTTAGACATTTGATGTAAAAATAGCTTTTTAGAGGAGCCAAAGCCAACAATCTAAACTGCCAAAATCCTTATATCAAGGCGAATTGGCGGCACAAATGACAAAATTATAAAGAATCTGGCAAGCGGCTTTTTGCAATCGCTTGATTCGCCGCAATTCCCGGATATTTCGGGAAAAATTCTTCCGCCATGCGGTACCATGTAAGTGCACGAGGGGGCTCAGAATCGAGGTACAAATTGCCAATGTCAAAGGCTGCAAGACCAACAAATTCACGCGGTTTTAGCGGACTAAATTCAAGCCCCGTCCACTTGCCATCTTTATACTTTTCGCGATACTCCGCATTGGTGTAAGAATATCCGCGACGGTTCGGTTCGAGGTTCAATGAACCGCTCGACGATTGGTAACGCAAAAAAACATGTCCCGGCAAAAGCACTGCATTCAACGGCAGCTGGCGAGCTTCAGCCACCATGAGCGCAAGCCAAGAAAGTCCCATGCATCCAGACTTTTTATTTTCGAGAACGCGGAGCGGAAGCACAGCATCTTTTGTTACGGCAGCATCACCCGCCCCAGCAAATTCAATGTTCCAAAACGTCCACAGCAAATCTTTGAGAGACTGCAAAGTATCGCGCGTTGCAGCGACACTACTATCAAAGTAAGCAAGTCCTTCGTTCCACTCGCGAATGGAATCCAAACACGAAGGAGTTTTTTCTTCGAACGTGCAAGCCATTTCACGATAAGTCATGCCCTTACCGCTACCGCTCCAGAGGATTAAGGAAAGAGCAGCGACAAAAGCAATAAATAACGCAGGCCAGAAGATTCGAGATTTGAGACGAGAGAGCAGAGACGAGAGGGAATGCATAGAACTTAGAATTTAGAGCTTAGAACTTAGACGACATGTCATTCTCGAACGACTGAAAGAAGTGAGGGAATCCATTATTTCGAATCTTTATGGATCCTCGTCTCCGCGAGGATGACGATCGCCGCTTCGCGGAGTTCTTTCGTCTGTAGCGAACATAGCGAGCGTTCTCTCGTCTAAAGACCGTCCCATTCCATCGGGCTCTGCCAAAAGTCGCGAGCGGTCATCATGTAAATTACAAGACGTTTGCTCAGCATGTCCTTCTTCATTTTCTTAAGGCGGCTGCGAACACCAGGGCCGCCGCCCCAGCTTGTAAGCACTTGCACGTCAAGCCCAGTCGCATAAGCAAGGAGAGAACCCGGACCACCGCTCTTTTGATCCACGGACTCGAACACACCCGTGAACGAATCGCCCATCAAAAGAATCGGTGCATTTTTGCCGCCCTTGTATGCCTTATCGCCCTTGTAGATTTTCATGCCCGCAAGCGTATCAGCTGGATATTTAGACTTTTCCTTGTCCGCCAAATGAGCGACAAGGTCGCCTTCGCGAAGCACGACCGTATCTTTCATCACGAGGCTTCCCGGCTGCGGATTGGCATCGGCATACCAGCTGTATTGAGTCACGCGAGAAGCAAGCTGTTCCATCGCAGCAAGCATACCGGGCAAAGCCCAATGCGTATCGTAACGCTGGTAGCTGTAATGCGGCGGTTCATCGCCAGCACGAGCCGCCATCAAAGACGGATAAAGGTCTAGCACATCGATTCCAGCCGCAAGCATTTCTCGAATAAATTCACGACCGTTCACGTTTACACACAAATCTGTAGGCGTGCCTTTTACAAGTTTATCTGCATAAATTTCTTCTTTGACAGGAACAGGAACAACCAAAAGCTGGATATTCATCGAATCAAGATACTGCTTGAGTTCAATCATTCGTGGGAGCGGATTGTGGAGGCTATCCTGACCACTAATTTTATCTGCAACAAGATAATTTGCATTGCGACGGAACCAAAGCATTCCATTGTCCGACCAAGCATTCTGTTCCTTCGGGAGTTTGGCAAGCTTTTTCTTCAAGGCTTCGCGGAACTTCTTTGTCGCAGGGGTTGCAGGGCAGCTATTTTCAAACGAAGCTAGCGTTTCCAAACGTGCAGAAGAGTTCGTATCGAGCGTTCGGTTTACAGGAACAACCTCACCAGCGGCCGCAAGCGAATCCGCGACAGCGGCAGCACGCAATTGTTCGTCCGTCAAGCGGAACGTAGGCACTTCAAACGCCACCCACATCGGCTTGCCCATCGGGTTTCCACGCATCACGGCAAACGGACGATTTGCACTAGAGTTTTCCCAAATGGCACCGGGAGTATGTTGTTCCAAATCAGTATTCAAAGTCGGATACCAATAAGAAGAAAGTGTCCGAGCCCAGTTCATCGACTCTTCGTTATTCATTTCGGCGGTCTTGTAGTAATTCAGCACTTCAGCAGACTCGCCACCCGAAACAAGCTTTAACTTGCCATAAAACGGAGCACGTCCCGTCCAAACAGCCGGCATAACTTCGGCCCACCATTCCACTTTTCCTTGATTTTCACCAGTTCCCGGAACACCCCACAAACGGCTTACCGTCTGGAACGCGCGGAACACATCCGGTTCATCCCACTTGACCGCCTCGACTTCATTCAAAGTCTTTGCAAGCGAATCATCGCCAGTCTGCGCATAGAGAATTTTTGCAAACGGTTCCCACGCAATCGGAGCAACCCCCGCCACCGCAGCAGGCTCATAATCCGAAATCGAATCGAGCATCGGGAACGGGTATTCCTCAATCTTTACATCGGCCATCTTGCCGGTGTAATTTTCGGGTTTTTCGTCCATACCCGCCATGCGAATCGGGTTGGCAAAATAAGCAGCAAAGTCAAGAGATGCAAGCGTCGGCTTTTCGACTACACGCACTTGCTTGTCAAAATCAAGCACCCGCATTTCGAACACCGCGACAGGCGTAGTCGGAAGCATCGGACGAGCCGGAGCGACAGACTCTGCATTCGCAGAATCGACTTTAGAATTTGCTGACGGAGCTGCACAAGATGCAGCAAGGAACATTCCTGCAGCAAGACCTGCAAGGCAAAAAACGGAAGTATATTTTTTTTTCATTTTCACAAAAAGAATTATAATAAAAGAAATGAGAAGCCATCATTCTGGAGCCTAAAAGAGGCGATAGAATCCACGCAAAAAAGTTGTCGATTATAAATTTTCTAAATTATATATCGGTAAAAAAAGGAGTCTTTATGCCTGCTACTGGTGAACACAACAAATGGATTGCCCTCGCTCTCTGCATCCTTCTCGGATACCTTGGGATTCATCGTTTTTACGAAGGGAAAATGTGGACCGGAATCTTGTGGCTTTGCACCGCCGGGCTCTTTGGCGTAGGCGTTGTCGTTGACGCCATCCTGATTATCTTGAAACCGGAACATTACTAATTAGTAAACAGTGGTTAGTGGCTAGTAAACAGGATCGAAAAAACTAAGCCCTAACCACTAATCACTAACCACCAACCACTAAATAATGAAACGTTTATTTGTCATCGCGACCGGAAGTGCCGGAAAAATTAGAGACTTCGCCCACATTTTGGGAACCGATCACTACGAATTCAAAACCTTAAAAGACATCGGTTTTGACGAAGACATTATCGAAGACGGCAACACCTTTGCCGAAAACGCCATCATCAAGTCGAATACGACCGCCCAATGGCTCGCCAAGAAAAATATCGAAGCGACCGTTCTCGCTGACGATTCTGGACTTGAAGTTTTCGCATTGAACAGCGAACCCGGCATTTACAGTGCCCGCTACTGCGGAAAGCACGGAGACGACGAAGCAAACAACGTCAAGTTGATGCAAAAGCTCGAAGGCATCGAAGACCGCAAAGCACGTTACTTCTGCGCACTCTCGTACCAGACAGTGACCAAGAACGAACAAGGTGAATTTGTCATAAGCGAGCCGATTATTTTCGAAGGCGAATGCCGTGGCAAAATCAACCATGCACCTGTTGGCGACATGGGTTTTGGCTACGATCCGCTTTTTGTTCCCGATGGCGAAACAAGAACGTTTGCGCAGATGGAACTTGATGAAAAGAAGCTTATCAGCCACCGCGGAAATGCAATCCGAGCGTTGAAAAAAGCTCTTGGAAAGTAACCACCACCCATGCTGAAAGTTCTGTTCGCACCGCTACAAGGTTATACGACGGGGATCTACCGCAGAGCCCATGCCGAAATCTTTGGCGGTGTTGATGCGTATTACGCACCATTTTTGCGAATTGAAAATGGACTTCCACGCGAAAAGGATTTGCGCGATTTAGAATGCGCAGGAGTCGCTGAAAGGAACCGCACGGATTATAAAGTCATTCCGCAGATCATTGCAAACTGCGTCCAAGAATTCAAAACGCTGGCCGAAGCCGTATTGCAAAAAGGCTTTACAGAAATTGACTTCAATATGGGATGCCCCTTCCCGATGCAAGTCAACCGCCACCGCGGAGCAGGACTGTTGATCAACGTGCAAGCAGTCCAAGAAATCATGGACGAAATCAAAAGAATGTCTGGGTCCGCAACAAACGCAAACGGAACAGCTCCGGTAAAATTCTCCGTCAAGATGCGGCTCGGGCAAAATTCACCTGACGAAGCATTTGCATTGCTCCCCATTTTAAACGATACGCCTCTCGCCCACATCACAATTCATCCGCGACTTGGCAAGCAGCAATACAAGGGCGCAATAGATTTTAATTCGTTCGAAAAGTTCTACAACGAATGCAAGCATCCGCTTGTTTACAACGGCGACATCACAAGCGTTTCACAAATTTGCGAAATGGAACGCAAGTATCCAAAACTTGCAGCCCTGATGATTGGTCGCGGACTTCTCGCACACCCAAATCTTGCTGCGGAATATAAGGCTTTGGGTTGTAAAGATTTTCTCGGAAAAATTCTGCAAATGCATCAGATCATTTTCGAAGATGCATGCAAGAAATTCCAAGGCGACAGCCAAATACTCTCGCACATCCAAAGTTTTTGGGAATACCTAGAACCAAACATTCCAAAGAAAATATTCAAGAAAATCAAGAAAGCCGGCAAGCTCAGCGAATACAGCGAAGCCGTAAAGGAACTATCGTGAACAGCGTTTATATAGAAATCACAAATGTCTGCAACTTGCATTGCAGCTTTTGCCCTTGCGGAAGCGAGCCGCAAGCAACACGCACGTTCATGGATTCCAAACTCTTTGACGCATGCATCGCAGGTGCACAAGAAATCGGAGCGACCAACGTCTATTTTCACGTTCTCGGCGAACCCACGCTCCACCCCGGCTTTGTGCATTACGTTAAGAAATTAGAGCAGACACCTCTCAAACTTACGCTCACGACAAACGGCACTACCATCGAACGCACCGGACGACAAATTATCGCCTCGCCCTCCGTTCGTCAAGTCAATTTTTCAACTCACGCATTCGCAGAACTCCCCCACGAAACCGCGGAACGCTATTTGCAAAACGTCCTTGATTTTTGCCAAATCGCAACCGTCGAACGCCCCGACCTCTACATTAATTTACGCTTATGGAACGTCGGTGCAACAGAAGCAACGCCGTGGAACAGCTACATGCTGAACCGCATCCGCGAAACATTCGGAGTCGATGTCACACCGGGGCATTTTTGCAGCCGCCACAAAAGTTTCAATATCGCAGGGAGGCTCTACCTGCACGAAGACACCAGATTCGAATGGCCTAGTTTAGACGAGAGACGAGAGACGAAAGACGAAAGAGGCGAGAGTCGCACAGATAAGCACGCTTATCTGTATGACCGAGCCGAACAGTCTTGCACGGAGTGCAAAGACGAGAGAGGCGAGAGTCGCACAGATAAGCACGCTTATCTGTATGACCGAGCCGAACAGTCTTGCACGGAGTGCAAAGACGAGAGAGGCGAGAGTCGCGAAATCGTTCCAGGCACGTGTCGTGCACTGGATACGCACGTTGCCATACTCCATGACGGACGTGTTGTCGCCTGCTGCCTTGACCATAGCGGACAAATTACTCTTGGAAACATCAACGAACGATCGCTCCCCGAAATCGTCAACAGCCCCCTAGCCCACAATATTCACGAAGGGTTCATGCAGCACGAACTTCGCCACCCCTTCTGCCAAACTTGCAGTTTTTGCAAACGGTTTAAGTAATCCGTTTCTCCATCAATAACGAGTCTTGTCCGTCTTTGAAGCCCACTTTTTGAATGCTTCAAGAGCTTCGTTCCTCATAAAATGATCGCACTTGACAGCCCGTTTTTCGTACGGCAAATCTAGCTGGTCATAAATAAAGGAATCATCAAATTCAATGGCGGCTGCATCAGCCTTAGTATTGGCGTAACAGATTCGCTTGACGCGAGCCCAGTAAAGTGCGCTCAGGCACATCGGGCATGGTTCGCAACTCGTATAAACTGTGCAGCCATCCAGCATAAACGTTCCTAGTTTTTGGCAAGCATTACGAATCGCCGTCACCTCGGCATGAGCCGTCGGGTCGTTATTCGGCACCACGCGATTAGCACCCGTCGCCACGACCTCGCCATCCTTGACAATCACGGCTCCGAATGGGCCTCCCCCATTATCGACATTATCAATTGACAATTGAATAGCCATCTGCATAAAACGCTTATCGTCGTCCGTAATATTTTTCAATTCTTCTTGCATAAAAAACTCCTTTACATCTCTAAAATAATCAAAAAAATGAGGAAATCAATATTTTTAGCTATTTTTTGAACATGGTCATTACGGTTCAGGATTTCACAGGGATTTACGATTATCAGCCTTTTATGCAAGAATTGCGGGAAATAGCCGCCAATTCAGCCGATATTCATTGGCTCGACTGCACCAAAATCGTAGGAACCGACTGCTACTGCGATGACGATGCCATCCAAGAAATCAATGCATTAATCGACAATACGCAATGCGACTCCAGCAATAAAACCGAAAGCAGCTCAATCCCAGAAATTCACTTTTTTGACAACGGCAATTACCATTACATGAGCAAGCTCTGGACCGACAGAATCCAAGAACCATTCTCGCTCATTGTATTTGACCACCACCCCGACATGCAACCACCCCGTTTTGGCGGAATTCTAAGTTGCGGCGGCTGGGTCAAAGAAGTTCTCGACCACAACAAGTTTATTCAGAACGTCGTGATTATCGGCGTGAAAGACGAACTCATCGAAACCGTCCGAGAAGAGCTTTCGCAATCCGGCGAAACAGCATTTTTAGATAAAGTCATATATATTAAAGAAAGCGAACTAAGCACATTCAGCTCACCGCTCATAGCACATAGCTCAGAACCCATCTACCTTTCCATCGACAAAGACGCACTCTCGTCTGCATTCGCCGTCACAAACTGGGACCAAGGCTCGCTTACCACAGAATTGCTAAAAGCAATCATCGCAGAACTTGCAACAAAACACAAAATTCTTGGCATTGACATCTGCGGAGAACGCTCTCAAGACTTCGAAGGCGACGAAATCCATTCCGTCCAAGAAGCCGACTCGCTCAACAACGCATTAAACTACGAACTCGTAGAATTTTTGCAGAACCTTTAAGCGATAAAATAGAGTCAAATAGAATAGTCCATCGACAAATCCAAGGCTGGCTCCAACAGAATGACTGGGATTAAGGAGATTCCCGGTCATCCCCGTCAAGCGAGGACAGGCTCTGGGAATGACAAATTGTGGGTAGATTGCGTCGCTACGCTCGCAATGACGTGCAAGGTTATACAACACGAACGCTTGCGTTCGTATTGGATAACCGCAGCAGTCATGCCTCGAAGAGGAATGACGTCGGAGTCGAAAGCAGCAGAAATGATAGAGCAAAACCTCGCCCATTTGCTGCTTAAAATAAAGTTCGACCTATTGACAATCAATTTTTTTCATTTATATTATATGCACACCCCTATCGTCGAGAGCGTATGTCACAAAAGAAAAAGACCTGGTCGATTCTTGTCGCGTCCCTTTTCTGCGCACAAGCTTTTTTTGCCTGTGCAGACCCCAATCCAACAACACCTGCAGAAGACTTTACAAAGTCGCAGACCTCGCCAGAAGTCGCGAAATCCGACTCTACTACAAAAGGCACTGCGGAGCCTTCGTCAAAGGACTCAACAAAAACAAAAGTCTCCCCCGAGGACTCCACAAAGTCTAATTCTGCCGCAAAAGATTCTACGGAAAATCAGAAATCTGCTGAGAATGCCGCAATCCATACGACCATTTTGGGGGACAGTTCGGGTCAGCTATATTCTGGCAAATTGTATCTCAACTATCCGGCGGATTCCTTCTTGACCAAATTCGATTTAGGCGATATCGTGACGGTTGCAATTCCCGGCTACGACACACTTGTAATGCCGGTCGCGATAAACACAGACGACGTGCCCATCGCATGGTTCTTCGTTTCGGCGATTAAGGAATCAAACGACCTTCAATTGACAATCCATAACGGTTATCTTTCAGAAATCCTTGGAATAAACGACGTAAAGA
Organism: uncultured Fibrobacter sp.; assembly: GCA_947306305.1. Classification (GTDB taxonomy): domain Bacteria; phylum Fibrobacterota; class Fibrobacteria; order Fibrobacterales; family Fibrobacteraceae; genus Fibrobacter. Next base: position 5,972 of record CAMZGI010000012.1, on the reverse strand, counting down.
CTCCCATAGATGTTTTCATTACCATGAAAGAAAAGGGAGGCTTTAAGTTTGGGCTAGAAATGAGCGATGCCCAGTACATGGGAACTTATGCAGAAAGTTATCCGAATCTTTCCGTTGACGAATTTGCAAACTTTAGGGAAGTCCGCACAACGGGCATGGGGAAAAACAAGCTCTACCGATCATCAAGCCCGATTGATCCTTGCCTCGGACGCAATCTCAAAGCGGATTCGCTCGCAAAAGAAAAGGGCGTAGCAACGTTTATCAACCTCGCTGATTCAGAAGAAAGCGCCAGATCGTTCAAGGGATTTGACTCCTCCTATTACTCGACGCAGAACGCCATCTTTTTAGCAATGCCTGTAGAATTTTTTGCCAAGTCGTTCCAGAAAAAGCTTGTGCAAGGATTCCGTTTCATGATTGAGCACGACGGGCCGTATCTGGTTCACTGCACTTACGGCATGGACCGCACCGGGTTTACGATTTCCGTCTTGGAAGCTCTGATGGGAGCGACCTCCGAAGATCTTCAAAATGATTACGCGAAGACTTTTAGCAACTACTACAATCTTGTCGATGGCAAGCAAGTTACTTTGAACGAACAGCAAGTGAATTTTTTCAAAAACGTTGTTACAAAGAATTTGCAAGCGGTCTATCACGCTGTGGATATAGAGGTTCCTGACATCGCGAATGCCGATTGGGCAACCGCTACAGAAAAATATCTTTTGGAAATACTCCAAATGACACCTGAAGAAGTTTCTGCGTTGAAAAACAAATTGAAGTAATCATACGGAAAAGGCTTGCCCCAATAGGAGCAAGCCTTTATTGTTTTAGGAGGAAATTTTGGAGAAAAGTTACTTCTCGTAATAGGTCATGCCATTCGGCAAGGCTACTTCGGTCATTCCGCTCACATTGACCTGCGAAACAGAACTTACGTCGCCACCGTAGATAATCATGCTGCCAGAGGTACTCGGCTTGAATGCTGCGTTGCTAGAACCGTATGCAGTGCCAGCGGTGTAGCTTGCGGGAGTGCAATTAGGATATTCTTCGGTTTGGCTCCCGAATCCAAGCAACACGCCGCCATTAATGCTAAATCCGTTATCCGTGTCGATAAGTCCGCCAGCCATGTTGGTGGAGCAAGAGCCAGAACCGCCTTGGCTACCACCTCTGTTGCCACCCTGATTTCCGCCCGGAGCAAACATCATGCCACTGCCACTGGAACCGATTTCGAGTAGCAAAACGCCTCCGCTCATCGTCGCCGTTCCGTTTGCATCGAGCACGTCAATGTCGTTGCCCGCTGCATAGAGGTAATGGTAGCCGCCACTGATGATAATGAATCCCTTGGAATTGCTAGCCATGCCGCCAAAGCCTCCACGACCGCCCCACTGGGAGCCGCTTTGGGAATTCGCGTCGGCAGAGCCGCCCGCCGCATTCCACGCGTCGTCGCTTGCTACAGTCGCAGTCTTGCCGCCTTCAGCCTTGATGTAGAACGCTTCCATTCCTTCGACTGCTTTGGTAATGTTGATCAAGCCGTCAGAAATCCGCAACGTGGAATCCGCATGGATGCCATCGTCGCCAGCAGCAATCGTCGTGCGACCGCCGTTAAAATAAATGTTCATGTTGGAATGAAGCCCGTCATCGCCAGAGGTCACGCTTGTTACGCCGCCATTCACGTAAAGACGGTTATCTGTAGCGATACCTTTGCCTTTGCTGTTAATCGTAATGAGCGGTGTCGAGGTGGAATCCGCAATCAAGATGTAGTTGTAAGCTTGGATGCCGTCATCGCCAGCATTGATGTTAAATTCGCCTCCCGTAATGGCAACAATTCCTTTGTTCTCAGAAACTAAACCTTCATCGTCGCCTTCGTCGCTTTTGATTCCATCGCCATTCGTGGCCATCAATTCATAATAACCGCCTTCAATATCTACGGAGCCCTTGCCTTTAATGGCATGGTTCTTAGCCTTGACCGTAATTGAGGGCAAATCGCGGAAACGCAAATCATCACTGCAATGGATTCCATTTTTGAAGTTTCCGGTAACAGTCAAGCTACCGCTACCCTTGATTGTAAGGTCGTCCTTGGCATAGATGGTCGCATTCGCCGTGTCGCTAGAGCCGTTCGATTTCGTATAAGATTTTGTACGGGTAGAAGCATCTTCAAGAGAATTCTTTGTTCCATCGACTAGCAGCAAGAACGTCTTGTTCGCATTCTGAACGTAAATAGGAGCATCCGTCGCACTCGCAAGTTGCAACCCATTTAAATACAGATAGACTTTATCTGAACTACCCGCATTCACAATCACCTGATTATCGCTCGAACTACCCGTAAGCTGATAATTACCTTGACAAGTGATGGTGACAGACTTTTCTTCTTGAGCAATGCATCCGTTGTCATTTGCAATAGCTACAGTTCCGTTATCAAAACTGATTATGGGGTCGCCAATAATTTCGGCAACCTCCACAGGATCCGATGCAACTTGTTCAATAATAATTTGTTCGTCATTCGCAGTTTGATTATTAGCAGCAGAGCTTTGATTGTCAACCGCAGTTTGATTATCGGAGGCTGATCCCTGATTTGAAACCGTAGTCGATTCATTAGAAGAATTGGTTTCAACAGCACTTTGAGCGGCAACGCCCAAAGAATCGCTGCCTGAATCGCCACAAGCGCAGAACACAAGAGCTGTGCTCCAAATGATTTTTAAGAACTTCGTTTTCATAAAACACCCCACTTTTTTCACTAATGTACCTTCATTCAGGATGTAAAAAAAAGTGATACAAAACTGTTATTGGATTTCAACAGCTTTTGTTCTGGAACCAAAATTCCCGAACGGAACGAAACGTCCCAACAAAAAGGGTGTTCAACACCTGACAATCCGTAAAACAGCTCAGTTTAAGCCCTGAGCCTTTACAAAGAAGTTCTTATTTCCAAATTTTAGCTTCGCTTGATGCATGGCTTCATTTGCATTTTGTGCTTTGACAGCACCGACGCGAACACCCATCAAATCAAACACCACGTAATTGCGGATTTGGCTTTGCGATTGCAGACCCCCACGAGCGACATGCGGCAACCCTACATTCGATTTTTCAACGAACTCAACCCAATCGATGTTCACAAAATTTCCAGTAATCAAAATCTTGAGAATATGCTTCCCTTCAGCGAGCTTCACCTCGCCTACATTAACTTCCTCGTAAGATTTCCAATCTTCGCCAGTTTTTGGCGCGGTAAACGCGGATAAAAGTTCCTTATCATCCATCAGCAACAGGAATCCCGAAGTCTCGGAACCCGACGCAAGACGAGCCTTGACAACATAATCGCCAGCAGTCTTGACATTCACCGTATATTCCATCCATTCGCCTTCATTAGTGTAGCCGATTGCGAACCCATCTGCAATTTTTTCGATATCCACACCATCTTTGCGATATGCCTCGCCCTTGTTTTCGGAATCGTCATCTTTGTAAGAATTATTTCCGCTACCAACACCCGTAATGTCGTAATTTTCAGCTTCAATTTTTCCCGGAATAGTCGCAGGTTCACCAGCAACTTCTTCGCCGTTTTCAATTTTTCCGAACGGCTGTTGAGGCACAGGATCCACGGGTTTACGAACTACCGCTTTGAGCATTTGTTCTGCATAACGCTTGCCGAATGTCACGTATGCATCGTGGTTAAAGTGATAGCGATCCACTCCGTTTCCACCAAGATTTTCCGATGTTGCATAAAAAGTATTGTCCATCGTATTCGGGAGTTTTGAAACACGGTCGGAATAGCAGCAACCATCACGCAACAATTCGCCAGCCACAAACGGCACCGTGTCCGAACTCATTCCCAATTCTTTAAGAATGTCGTCGCGAGTTTTCTTCACAATTTTTGGCCAGTCAGGATAACCGCCATCCGTCTCGCCTTGATGGAAAATGAAGCCCTTGATAACGCCCACCTGTTGCGCTTTTTTAGCAATATCGACGATGGTCTTATAGACGTTTCCGTCACTTGCATATTCCTTCGCGTAGTTCTGAAGCCAGCCTTCCGCAGTCGATAAGTAACTTGCATATTGGTCTTTATCGAACAACTTAATACTTGCACCGCCAACGGCAACAGGAATAATACCAACCGTCACATCGGGCATGCTATCCGCCATCGTGCGACCAAACCAGTCCGCGATAGAAATCGTGTTGCCGCAGTTGAACAACGACGGAACCGCCGGATAAACATCGCCAATCGTATTACGCCCCTTGCCTGAGCACTTTTGCGTTGCAAAAATCTTGAAGCGAGGATGCTCCGCCTTGTCTGCGCTTTGCGCATCCGCAGTGCCACCCATATTGGACTGACCGTAGGCAATGTAAATATGAAAATTGGGGTCCGGTGCAGCGTGAAGCGTACCGAACATGGAAAAACCAAGAGCCAAAGCAGCTCCGGCAAAAACCTTAGAAAATCCCGCAAACATGTTTAATCCCTTTTTAGAATTACACCTAGATGTAATTTATATTCTGTTAAAGAGCATGCAACGACAGATTACAATATTTTTTTAGACAATTTGTCAAAAGCGGATTTTATGCCATAAACCTCCACCAACGACGAACCCCGCAAAACAAAAGTATTATATTTTGCAAAAAAAACAGGAGAAACATCGCCTGAGATCCTTCGACTCCACGTCGTTTCGCTCAGGATGACACGAGATGCAAAACTCCTGTAACCTAAAACCTGTAACCTGAAACCCCCTTCGGCAAGCTCAGGAACCTACATAAGGTTGATGAGCCCGCCGAACTAAACCACTAGCATTATGGATATTAACGAACTCGCTCAACAGCACATTTTGAAGCAGCCGCTCTACGTGACCGGCAAACCCATCGCCTACACCGCTCGTGAATTCGGCCTTGATCCGAAAGAAATCGACAAGCTCGCCAGTAACGAAAACCCGTTTGGCCCAAGCCCGAAGGGAATGGCAGAAGCTCGCAAGGCTTTGGAAGAAGTCAACCTTTACCCGGATGGCGGTTCTTACGACCTCATCGGAAAGATCGCAGAATTCCGCGGCGTGAAGCGCGAACAGATTGCTGTTGGCAACGGCAGTAACGAACTTTTGGACATGATTGCCCAAGTGTTCCTCGGCCCCGGCACGGAAGCCGTCATGGGCAACCACAGCTTTGCAGTTTACAAGCTCGCCACAATGGCCATGAACGCCAAGATTATCGAAGTTGACATGCCCGCTCCGGGATACAACTACGACCTCAAGGCCATGCGCGCCGCCGTGAATGAAAAGACCCGCATCGTGTTCCTCGCTAACCCGAACAACCCGACCGGTTCTGACCTCACCGCCAAGGAAATTTTGGACTTCGCCGACAGCCTCCCGGAAACTTGCGTTCTCGTGATGGACGAAGCCTACACCGAATTTATCGAAGACACGCCGGAACTCGTTCCGGATTTCAACAGCCGCATCGCCGAAGGCAGAAACATCATCTGCTGCCGCACGTTCAGCAAGATTTACGGCCTTGCAGGGCTGCGCGTGGGCTACTGCATTACCCGTCCGGAAATCGTGAACCTCATCAACCGCGTTCGTGAACCGTTCAACGTCAACAGCATCGCTCAGGCTGCTGCTATCGGCGCTATCGACGATCAGGAATATGTGAACAAAGTTCGTGAACTCAACAAGGCTGGACTCGCACAGCTCAAGGCTGGTTTCAAGGAACTCGGCCTCGCCTACGTTGACAGCCACGCAAACTTCATCGCAGTCAGCGGTTTCAAGGATCCGATGGATGCATTCAAGTTCTTGCAGTCCAAGGGCACCATCATCCGCCCGCAGCCGGCTATGGGCGACGTGCTCCGCATTACAGTGGGCACCGAAGCTCAGAACAAGAAATGCCTCGCCAACATCAAGGCATATCTCGGAAAGTAAACCGAGAAAGAGACTGCGCGAAGCCCGCGCCTAGCGCCAAAGCTCACGGCGTTGCCCGTGTGATTTCTAAGCGCGGTTTTTGCAGCAGAAGTCAAGCAG
>CAMZGI010000011.1 GCA_947306305.1 uncultured Fibrobacter sp. | reverse complement strand
TTGTAGAATCAGCAATAAACTTTGTTGTTATATCCAAAGTATCGCCGCGACCGTAAAGGTCTTTGTAAACAAGTTTCCAAACTATGGTGGTGTCGCGATAAGTTTTCGTAGATCCGTTGAAAAATTGGTATGTATTTGTTTCTACCATCTCAGGAAGTCTTCTGTTTATGTATATGGGGTCATTACTTGGCATGTATTGAACATTAGCAGCATGAACATCGCATTCGCCAGAATGATATGTGGCGTCAAACCCAAAGGGGACACTTCTTTTGTTTTTTAATGAAAATCCTTCAGGGAGCCCAACAGGTTCAAGATCGTATTCGGATGTAAATGAGAAAAATTGGGCACAATAGTCGCCATATAGAGTTGACAAAAGTTTTTGGACTGTATCCCGATTGAACTCTGGAATTTTGGCAACGGGAATGTAATTGACTAGTGCATTTTCACCGAAGTTTATGTTCTTATAAGTCGTATCGTAAATGGTGTCTTTGTAACCGAGACATTCTATTTTATTCCCGTTATCGTCATGGCATTTTTTTATGACCATATCTTTGACTGAGCAGTTGCTGACGTATTTTAAGTTGTAACAACTAAAACTCGTATCATTGATGTGGCAATCTGCCTCGTTCCATTCTGTTGTATCGCCTTTAAAGCCTATTGCTCGATACTTAATCAAGTTGATGTGCAGCGTGCTATCAGCAATTGATGCTTGATTTTTGACTTGTATCTCTTTTGCGGGCTCGGCACTATGAACTCCGGGGTCGACGTTTGAACATGCGAAAAAGCAAGAGGTCAATCCAATTAGTGCGGCGATTGAAAATTTGTGAGAAAGCTTCATTTTTAAATTATCCCCAGACGGGGCTTCTCCTTTTGTAAATAAAAATACATAAAATTTGACCAAATGTTACACCCCTTTGGAAATAAATTCATAGAGTTAAATACATCCGCCCTTTCAAAAAACATTTATATTTACACATGCAATCAGAAGGAGGCTGAATGAAACTTTTGCGTGAAATTGTCGGTTACGTGCTCGGGGGAGTGCTATTTGTAGGGCTTATACCAACGCTGATGTGGCTTGCCTCGGGAATGCCGGATTTATTGCCGATTGATATCGTTAGGGGTGGTGTCGCAGCGGTTTTAATGCTCGCCGGGCTTGCTTTAAGCATTTGGACTATCATTTATATGAAACGTCGTGGAAAAGGGAATCCGATGGACGCGTTCGGCCACGAAGTCGCTCCACGCACTAGCCACCTGATGACAGACGGTCCGTATCGCATCAACAGAAATCCGATGCTGACAGGCACGTTAATTTATCTTGCAGGTATTGCTATTGTTTTGTGGAGTTGGCAAGCATGGCTTGTGCTGGTGATTTTTTTTGCTGTTATGATGGTGCAAGTTTTGAGCGAAGAACGCCGCCTTCGCCGCGACTTCGGCAAAGAATACGAAGATTTCTGCAAAATCCGCAGAAGATTTTAAAGAAAACATTTCTCGCTGCCGGACATCGTTATTACGGATAAGTTTCTGTGCACTTGGGTTCTACTCGGCATAACCTTGCATCGTATTGAAAATACGATGTGTTGCCGGCAATGGCATCGATAATCCACGGAATCTCCATCAAATAGATTCCCCAAATAATCTCGCCAATGACAACAGGTCTCATTTTGCGAACATAGCAAAAACGGCTTTGGTCTTGCTTTTTGACCAGTCACTAAGAATTACTACGGGTTTTCTGTTCGTTGTCTCAAAAACTGAAAAATTCCCAATTTGTTGTGTGTGAACGCATACTTTGCTGTTCTTTGCAAACAGTTGGCGACAAAATAAACGCACGACAAAACAACCCCTTGCTTTTCTTGGATGACTTTGTTAGATTGTACGCATCCAGTTCTGATGGACTGTTCTTTCATATATCTTTGGCTATATCCTTTATTACTATCCGTTACTTTTATGAATTCTTCTCTGCGGAGAAAAAGGATAAAATATGGAAGAGAATCAGGCGGCGAAAAAGCCGCACGATGCATTTTTCCGATGGCTTTTTGCAGATACAAAACATCTTAGGTTCTTGCTGGAAATGGCGGGCAAGGTCAATGCCGACGTGGGGGAGTTCCTCGCCGCTGTGAACCTCGACACGCTTGTCCGTATTCCGGACTCGTATTCGGAAGTGTACGAGACGGGCGATGCGGATCTGGCGTTCCGCGTGAATGTTTCGACGGGGGCACCCGTGTTCGTGGGCATCCTCGTGGAGCACAAGTCGGGCCGCGATTCCGGCGTGTTCAACCAGATCGCCCGCTACATGCGTTCCGTGATGCGTCGGTTCGATGAGGGGCGCCTCTTCGACGGCCTCCCGACGATGGCGATGATATTCTACAACGGGCGCGAGGACTGGAACCCGCTGGAGGTTCTCGAAAAGGGCTATCCCGAGTATTTCCGCGGCATGGTCCTTCCGTTCCGCTGCGCGTTCGTGAACATGTCCGACATCCCGGACCGCGACTGCCTCGCTTGCGAAGACGCGACGACCGGCTTGGGGATTGCGGCGATGTCTCATGCCTATGACAAGGACGCCTTTCTCGAAGTGTTCGGCCTGTTCAAGCCGAAATTGCAAAAATTGCCGGAAGACAGGCTCTCTTGCTTGCTCAGTAAAATTAGTCTATATTTGAAAGAGTACCTCGGCGACAAGGTTCAGGAGGAATTGGACATGGCATTCAAAAGCATAGGGCAGAAATACGGGTTCGTGAGCGCTGGCGACGTTTTCCGCCAGCGGATTGCGGATGCAGAAGCCAAGGCTCAAAAGCTGGTTGCTGAAAAGGTTGCCGAAGAACGTCAAAAAGCCGAAGCAGAACGTCAGAAAGCTGATGAACGGATTGCTGAAGAACGTCAGAAGGCTGAAAAATCTGAAGCAGAAAAGCTCAATGCGGCTAGAAAGATGGTTCAAGACAAGATCATCTCTATTGAAAACGCAATGGCTTACTTTGGGTATTCCAAGGAACAGATTTTGGCGAAGTGACGTTTATCTACATCAAAAAGAACTCGTGTGAGCTGGCTGACACAGAAAGAAAAGCCTCGCAAAAGCGAGGCCCTTATCGTCTTTCGTCTAACTATTGACGCTTTCACTTCGTTTCAGCGTCCACCCTTCGGCTCGGTCATGGAGAATTGAGTAAGCTTATTCTCCGCGACTCTCGCCTTGCTGGCTATTGACGCTTCCGCTTCGCTACAGCGTCCACCCTTCGGCTCGGTCATGGAGAATTGAGCAAGCTCATTCTCCGCGACTCTCGCCTTGCGGACTATTGACGCTTTCACTTCGTTTCAGCGTCCACCCTTCGGCTCGGTCATAGGAAAAATGCGAGCATTTTTCCTGCGACTCTCGCCTTGCGGGCTACTCTTCTTCAGCGGGGCGCTTGGAGAGCTGCTTGCGCTTGATCGGATCGAGTTCGTTCTTGCGGAGGCGCAGCACTTCCGGCGTGACTTCGATGCATTCGTCTTCGTTGATGAAGGTTACGCATTCTTCCAAAGTCATGCGGCGGTACGGAGTCAACTGGATCATGTCGTCAGCAGACTTGGAACGCATGTTGGTGAGGTGCTTGCCCTTCGTGACGTTCACTGTGATATCGACGTCGCGGTTGTGTTCGCCCACGATCATGCCCGGATAAACTTCGGCACCCGGACCAATGACGAGGTAGCCACGGTCTTCGAGGTTGGAAAGCGCATAGCTAGCGGCTTCGCCCGGTTCCTTTGCAATGAGCACGCCGTTGATACGTGCCGGAATTTCGCCCTTGTACGGCTGGTATTCCTTGAAGAAGGACTGCGTCACTGCGTAACCCTTGGAGAGGGAGAGGAGCTTCGGACGGATACCGATAAGGCCACGGCTCGGAACGATGAATTCGAGCATCACGCGGTCGTTTTCGTCGGTCGTCATGTTGACCATTTCGCCCTTGCGCTGCTGGATTTCCTGGATGCAGGCACCGCTGAATTCGTTCGGAACTTCAACCTTGAAGTCTTCGACCGGTTCCAAAAGCTTGCCGTTTTCGTCTTTCTGGAAAATGACTTGCGGAGAACCGATGGTGAATTCATAAAGTTCACGGCGCATGTTTTCGACGAGAATCGTGAGGTGCAAAATGCCACGGCCAGAGACCTTGAACGTAGATGCGCCTTCGGCCTTTTCGACGAGGAGTGCCGGGTCGGCCATGTGAGCTCGTTCGAGGCGTTCCTGGAGCTGGTTACCCGTCATGAACTTTCCACCGTACTTGCCGGCCAAGGGCGAGGTGTTCACGGTGAAGAGCATGGAGATGGTCGGCGGGTCAATGTGAATACGCGGCAGATGAATCGGATTGTTCGTTGCGCTGATGGTATCGCCGATATCGAAGTAGTCAAGACCTGCGATGAGGATGATTTCGCCCGGACCGGCTTCGTCAACCGGCTTCGGGGTAAGGCCTTCGTAGCGGAGAATCTTCTGCGGACGGATGTTCTTGACGGTTCCGTCGGGGAAGGACTGGGCATAGGTCTGGTTCGGCTTGAACACACCCTGCTGTACGCGGCCCACAGCCAAACGGCCAAGGAAGCTGGAGTATTCGAGGGATGCAATCTGGAGAAGCGGTTCACCGTTCGGATCGCCCTTCGGAGCCGGGATACGTTCGATGATCTTGTCCATCAAGATGCTGAAGTCGCCATCCGCGTCTTCCAGTTCGGCGCGGCAAATGCCCTTACGGCCACTGCCAAAAACTCTGTCGAAGTCGAGCTGCTCTTCGGTAGCGTCGAGTTCGCAGAACAAGTCAAATACTTTGTCGAGGGCGAGGAGCGGATTGCAGCCGTCTCGGTCGATTTTGTTCACGACGATGATCGGGGTAAGTCCGAGTTCCAAAGCCTTCTTCGTCACGAAGCGGGTCTGAGCCATCGGGCCTTCGAATGCGTCAACCACCAGAAGAACGCCATCGACAGTGCCCAAAACGCGTTCCACCTGGCCACCAAAGTCGGCGTGCCCCGGGGTATCGACGATGTTTACGCGGTATCCCTTGTACATCACGCTCGTGTTCTTGGAGAGGATGGTAATGCCGCGTTCGCGTTCAAGGTTGTCGGAGTCCATCACGCGATCCACAATTTCTTCACCTTCATGGAAGGTTCCGCACTGTTTGAGGAGCTGGTTCACCAGGGTTGTTTTACCGTGGTCAACGTGGGCGATGATGGCGACGTTTCTGATTTTTGATTGATCCATATTTTATCCACCGTTGGCGTTTAATTTCGGGCGCAAAGATAGAAAAATGAGCGAAAAAATGCAATATTTAGCGTTCGTATTCTATATTTAGTGACGTGAATTACCTTGCTTTGGATTACGGTGAACATCGAGTCGGGGTCGCATTTGGCGATTCCGAACTTAAAATGGCATTTTCTCGCGAGACGATTGACCAAAAAACGACCAATCTGTTTGAGCGATTGGACCAACTGGTTAAAATCAACAAGATAGACGAATTCGTGGTCGGGATGCCGTACCACCCGGACGGACGAAAGGACGGAAAGAACGTGGTGGTGGAGGCTTTCATCAAGGATTTGGCGCTCCGCTTCCCGGGAATGAAGATCCACACGCAGGACGAGTCGTATTCCAGTGTTCAGGCGCAGGAATGCACCTCGTACATGAGCAAAAAGAAAAAGCAGAAGAACAAGGCTATTATTGACCGCACTGCCGCCGCGATTATTTTGCAGCGATGGTTTGATGGCTTGTGAGTTACTGAGGCGACTACGTCGCAGTTCTAAGTTTTAAGTTACTAGTTACTAGATAGTTACTAGATTTTTATAAAAAAGGATTTTCTAGTAACTAGGAACTATTAACTAGTAACTAAGTTTTACTATATTTACAGCATGGCTAAAGAACTCGATAATTTTGATGATGAAGAAATGGACGAAGCGAACGGCGCGATGCTTGACGCATTGAACGCCGAAGAAAACTTTGTTCCGCAAGTTCGTGACTACAGCGACCGCCGCATCCTGATTTGGGAAGAGGACGATTCGCGCCGTGAGGCTTGCCTCGAAGTGCTTTCGGACTTGCTCGTGGGTGCTTATTTCAAGGCTGTCAAGACCGAAGAAGAAGCTTTGCAGCAGCTTGAAGAAGACGACTGGGATACGTTCGTTGTCGATTTCTACACCGAAGGTGTTTCTGTAAGCGACTTCATCAAGCGCGTGAACAACTATCCGGGGTCCATTCTGGTGGCAATCGCCATGGCTCCGCTCACGCTCCCCGAAGAACGCGAACCAGCCAAGGCAGAAAACTTGCGTCGTTTGTTCGACATCGAACGAGCCAGCACGCAGATCCACGCATAAATAGCAGAAAGCTGGCGGTAGAAAGTCGGAAGAGTCTTCTGCCAACAACTTTGTCTTTTGTCATGCCGGACGTTGTTCCGGCATCGTCATTTTATGAAAATGCGACCGTCCCTAAACGGGACGGCCGATTTTTTGTTTTCTACGTTTTCTGCGGGGGGGGGGGGCGAAAAAACTTTGTTTTTAATAAATTTACAAATAAAAGACAAAAATATATGCTATTATTTATCTTAAATAACATATAAATTAGATTTTCAATGAGAAATATAATTTTTCTTTTATTTGTGCTTGCTGTACACGCTTTTTCTGCAGTAATTGTTGAATCGCTTGATTCCCAAATTTCAACAAACAATTTAGCAAATATGAGAATTAGGATATTTAGTAGTGAAAATAGAACTTTAAAAAATATTCATCTTCGTTATTATTTCCATAATGATAAAAGAAAAAGTTTTAGAGTAGAGGCTTATTATGTATCAAATGCAAGGTTGTCTTTTCGAGAGGTTAATGATTCTCTTGCGTTTTTTGAGTTGTTTATAGATTCTATTCCTAAGGGGTATTATCCAAATAATGACGGTTTTAATGTAGCTCTCCATCATGTAGACTGGTCAATGTGGGATAAAACAGAAGATTATAGTTATATGGAGTCTGAAATTTTTAAAGGTAATGATAAGATTTCCTTATATGAGGGTAACTCGCTTGTTTACGGAAAACCTATTATATTCAATAGTTTGAAGAAAAATATTAAAATCATTGGATTCCAATCAGCAGAAAATGCGTGGTTGGAAATTGGAAATACAGGAAATTTTGTTGAATCAACAGAAAATATATCATTGATGAATGAAGACTCTGTTATTTTCGAGTTGCCCCTCAAGGTATTGAATCCAGGTGATAAAATATGTATCGGGAAAAACGAAAATACTTGTTTTAATTATGCTGAAAAAATTATAAAACCTGAAATTTGGAATGAAAAAAATAATGGTGAATTGCTTTTAAAATATAAAGACCATGTGATTTCTTATATTGCGTGGGGAAATTCAGGTTCACATGCTTATGAAGCTGTAAAAGCTGGTATATGGAATGATATTTCTGATTTCCTTCCAAATAAAAAAACAAAAAAAATTAATGATGTTCAATTTGTAGAAAATGCTTTTTTTAGAATGATAAAAAATCGGAAAGGGGATAAGATAGAAGACTGGCTTCATTTTTCAGATTTGGATGACCCAAATTCTGCAAGAATAGGTCCGAAACCGATAAAACTAACAATGAATAGACCTGTTATTGAACGGTTGCCTGGCGATAAAAAGGCTTATTTTAGTTGGGTTCCTGTTGAAAATGTATCAAAGTATTTTTTTGTGCTATATGATAGTGTAGGCGTAAAGGCTGAAATTAAAACTGCAGAGACTTTTGTTGTCTTAGATATAGAAAATGGAAAAATTGGATGGGATGTTTATTGTGGAGCGGATAGCGTTTCTGGTTTGGAAAATGATAAAGATTTTCAACAAGAAATTAGAGACCCTATTACTGGAGAAATTCTTTTTCCAGCCCTAACAGCTTTACAGTATTTACTCAAAGAAGCTAAGGTGGATACGTCTATTCATAATGAATTGTATGTTGAAAGTATAAAGGCTCGAAAAGATACACGTATGTTAAATTTGGGGTATTTAAATTTAAGTAAAAGCTTTGGTTGGGATAAAGTTCATATAGATGACTTGACTTCTGATATGTATTCTATTAATCGTTGTTGGGCGGTATCTGTTGAAGTTTTAAATCACTTTTATGGCGGTAATCTTACACAAGATGAAATTGTTTTTGGAACACGGTTTAAAGAAAGTGATCGTTTGTTTTCTGATGCTAATTATTCGGGTGCAATATATAGGCCTTTCTATGATGAAACTAAATATGCTCTTGAATTTGCTTTAAATCCTAATGATGGAAATCATCAAATTATTGTTGAACGACATAATGAAACCCCAACATATAGTTTTGTGAAGAATGAAATAGACAATCATCGTTTAGTATTTGTTGGTTACAATGAAGATGAAATGGTTGATGGTGCATATCCAGGTCATGCAATGGTTATATATGGATATGTTGGTAATGAAAATAATTATGCTTATTTATATGCTTTTGGTGACAATGATGGACATAAATGGAATTCTTTAGGCTTGACTCATGAATTGACGGCCTATTATACAATAACGGGAATTGTGAATAATGATGTTAGAATGAGTGATCCTCTTGTTCGATTTGATTCAGATAGTGATGGAATTTTAGATTTTGATGAAGTTTATAGGTTTGAAACGAATCCTTTTGACTATGATAGTGATGGAGATGGAGTGAGTGATAAGCAAGAAATTTATAAGTATATAAATGTTAGTCGGATTACTGGCTTTTCAGATAGGTATTTTGATATAAAAAATGAAATATCGGATAGAAATAAAAATAAAGTAAGAGCTGAATTAGATTTTGATGATAATGGTGATGGTTTAAATGATGGATTATACGATAGTCGCTATAAAAATACGATTGATGATATCCCTCAATCATATACTTTGTATGCTAGGGACCATTTGTATATTAATGATGGGGTTTCTTGTTATGATGAAACTTTGGAAAATGGTGCTTATTGTAAAGTTGGTGGTGATGGAAATCATATTTTTTCATATGATCCGTCATTGATGGGGGTGTCTTTGGGGGCAAGGGCTCATGTGGGATATGTGTATGTAAATAATTGCAATAATTCAATTGTAGATAGTTCCGTTTTTTTAAGAAATGGTTCTGTTGTTCATGAGGATGTTGGTGTATATGTGGGGCGTAATTTGAGTGACAATTACATCGTTAAACAAAACGGTGCAACTGTATTAGGAAAAACTGTCAATTTGGATAGTCAATCTTGTAATTCTTATGGCTTGCCTTCGTTTTATAAGAACGACAATATGGTTGATAAAGTTGTAAAGTCAGGTGAATCTTTTTATTTGCGACATCTTGATAAATTTAATAAATTGATTGTCGAAAATGGAGGAACGCTTTTTATAGAAAATGGGGAAATGTATGTAGACTCCCTTTTGCAGGTTGAACCTAATGCTCGTATTATTTTTACAAAGCCAGGTTATAAGTCTGTTTTGCATTTAAATGGAAGAATTCTTTGGAAAATACATGACAATGAAAGTTTTGACAATTCCTATGAAATTCAAGTTGCGAAAGGATTTAAATTAATACAACATTCTTCAAAAAAAATGTATATTGAGGGTGATTGGGCAGGAACGATTTATGCCCCACTGTCAGAACTGATTTTGGGGCAAACTTCTAAGATTATTTATGGCCGTTTTTTAGGGAAAGATGTAGTTGTTCATCAATATGCTAAAGTTTATAGAGTTGATTTTAGTCCTATAGAGGATTCAGGTACTTTGGTTTTAAGATGATTTAGGGAGGATGTATGAATAAATTTGTTCCTTTGCTAATATGTTTTGGTGCGATATCGTCTTTGGCTGATGACTTTTCTCAAGACGAGTCGTATTACGATGTTTTTTCTGGTGTTGTCTACGATACGGATCAGAGCCTAAATGATTTGTTTAATATGCAGGATGCTTCTTGCGAAGGCCTTCATACGGGAATTGTCGAGGATACGCTCACTTCAAAATACAGACTTGTTTTTTCTGGTTCTAAAAATGCTTTAGATTGTTTTAAGTCAAAGGACAAATTTAACACATTGTTCAATTACACTTCGGGCGTGAATGAGGCTCAGTGTATTTATGCCCGCATAGAAGATGGCTTGGCTGGTTTTTATCCGGTAGATTCCACAACTGATTCTTCAGTCATGGTGGTTGATTTCTATCAATCCAAGGGAGGCTTGGAGATTGTTGAATCTACGAGGACTATGGGGCCGTTGGCTGATGCCCGAAATACTTATGAATTTTTTGGGAAAATGCATAATTCCCAGTTCTGTATGGAATCGCATGGCGATTATAAATTTGATGTTTCTGATTCGCTAAGCCTCCGTTCGAGTGGTGATACTTGGGTCTTTGTTAACGGGAGGCTGGTAATTGATTTAGGTGGCAAGAATCTTGATACAACTGTAAATTTATCTTTGAAGAGTCTTAATGAAAAATTTGGAAATGATTTCTTAGTGGAAAATGAACTATATACGGTTAGTTTATTCAGCTGTTATCGAGGAACGGAAAACATCTTTTTCGTAAAGCGTATGTTTGCGAATTCTTGGGTTCCTGGAATGCATTATCAAAAGGGGACGAAAAGTTGCTACCATATCCCGGCGAGTTGCGAATCTATTTTGAACGGCTGGATGTTTGTTGAGTTGTGCGAACGGCAAATTGACTTCCCAGATTCGCTTCAGATAGAATATTATTTAGAAACTACGGATAGCTCTTTTGTGGTCAAGTTGAAAAATGGTGAAGTGAACTATGGAGGGATTGATTTAACTGATCTGAACAGTCCTTTGTATAATCCTAATGCGATGCAAGGTTTGGAGCCTGGAAATTATCGATTGCATATAAGGGTAGGTAAAGATGATGTTTATACGGATCCATTTGTGGTAGGGTCGTTGGCATTAAGCTCGCTGGCTCCAGTGCGTAATTACAGGATTGTTGTGGAAGGCTTGGATTTGCATTTGCTTGTGCCGAAACCGTCTTTATATAGGTTGTTTGATATGCAAGGACGCGTGCTGGCTTATGGAAAAATAAATGGGAGTGAATTGACAATTCGCTTGCCGCATAAGGGTGCATTCTTGTTGTCCGTCGGTTCGCGTTTGCATCGCATTATGGCAAGATGAAAAATGGACAAGGCTGTTTGCAGCCTTGTCTGTGCGTTTAATTCCCGCAGGCGGTTACAATCCCTGGGGTGGGCGTGCCCGTGCACCAAGAATCGCCTTCTGTGCGTTTGTTCCAAAGTCCGACATTCAGCTGCGTGCTTTTGCGGACAGCCGCAGACGAAGAGCCGATGGGGAGCGGGTTCACATGGAGCGAGTCGGCTTTGCCGTAATAGAGCGAATCCAGAACCGTTCCGTTGCACTGCAACACAAGCGTTCCCGAGGACTTGCCGAATGTGGGCATGGTTTCGGTGTACTTGTAGATGCCTGCGATGTCTGCGGTTTCGTGGTCGCCTACGACGAGGACTTCGTTGGGCGGGAGTTCAAGCGTCTCGATTTCTGCGGCACCGCTCACGTTCGATGTTTTTCCGAACAAGCATTTGTCCAAAACGAGCGTGTCCGTGCTGCCGTTATAAAATTCGACAAAGTTGTATTGCGAAGAATCTTTAGTATTAGAGATAAAGAAAAATTCGCTTACAATGATGTCGTTTGCAGCCGGGGCGCGCTTCATGGCCGGGAGCTTGAGCGAAACCTGCAAATTCACGTCCTTTGCAACTTCGATTGCAAGGGCGATCTTGCTGCGGAGCGATTCAATCTGAAAGTTCGGAATCGGGGACGATTCGTCAAGCGTGAAGTTGTCTTCCATGCTGAAAATCGTCTTGCCGCTTTCGTCTTGCATCGTAATCGAGATGTGGTATTCGCGGTCGAGCTTGAGGTCGTCGCTGGTGAAGGTGACGTATTCGGAATCGAACACCATGGGGTAGGTGAACGTTTCGCCATTGCTGGTGAGCGTCATGTCGCCTTTGGTGATGCCTGCCGGATTGCCAAAGCCGATGGGAATCTTCACATAGACGAACCCGACCAAGGCATGCAGGGGAATCTGCAAGTTCACGGCAGAGCCCGCTTCGAGCGAGGTGGTGACTTCGCCCTCCTGCATCAAGGCTCCGTTTGCGTAGAGCTTCGCGTTGAACACCCATTCGTCGCCCGGGAAAAGGTCGAGGTTGAACGACTTCTTTTCGATGGAATGCACCAAGTGGAGCGTGTCCGTTCCGTAGCAGTCCAGCACAAGGCTGTCGAGCAGCGGAGTTTCGGTGTAGTCCAAGCTGAGCGCCACGTTTGCAGTTCCAGTCACCGAAATCGACGGCGTGGTTGCATCGGCGTGGGTGTCGTTGCCGCAGTTCCAAAGAGAAAGGGCGGCGAGGATAGTTGCTGCGCAAAGGCAAGCGTGTTTTTTGTATTTAGGACACATAAAACCTCCTGTTTTTAGTTTAGGTCCTATTTACTTAACACGCGGTTCGCGGGATTTTGGTCCAAATATTTTTATTTTTTTACAAATGAAGCTTGCTTTTGCCGTTTTCGACCCGATTTCCCTGGAGCTTGGCGGCGCAGGCTTTGTCTTGCCTGAGAATCTTCACGAGGGCGCTCGGAGAGAGCCCGAACGCCGCTGCGGCGGCTTTGGTATCGCCATTCTTGGTCGCCATGATGTCAAAGACATGGGCGACGAACAGCGGAAAAAGCGGATTGCTCGGCTGGATATGCCCGTTGCTGCCCGGAAATTTCATTTCGACTTCGGGGGGCGTTTCGCGGACGTTCAATGCAAGAGCCATCTGCATGCGGTGCAATGCATGTATTTTGTTCTCTTTCGCGCTCCTGCTCTCTGCGGACTTTATTTCTAAATTATATTGTGGTAACGTAAGATGAACGCCGGTGTTGGTTTTGTTCCTGTGCTGGCCGCCGGGGCCGCTCCCTTGGTAACCCTTCAGGGAACAGGCTCGTAAAAGTTCATCCAAATTCATTTTCAGGTAGGTATCGCGATGCATGTTCTGAAAGATAAAATTGTTCTAGCGCTTTTGGTAAGCGTATTTGCGTTTATGGCTGGCTGCGCCGGGTCTTCTAATAGCACGGTTCAGGAATCGACGGAATCGGCGGCTGTCCGTGATGCCAAAGTCAAGGCACAAGAAGCGGACAAGCTTGCGATGCTCGAAGAAATGTATGTGCTTTTCAAGGAATCCGTGAAGAACCATGCCCCGTCTGACGTGCTGCTCGGCTTTATGACGGATTCTTCGGAATACTGGCTCGACGAACTGGAACGCCATGCCAAGACTTACGATGCCGAAGCGATGGACACGTGCCAATTCTACGAAGCTTATGCCATTGTGCTTTACAGGCTTTACGAACGTGAACACCTTTGGGAAGTCTCCGATTACCGCATGCTTTACTTGCTCCTTTACGGGAGCGAATTCTTGAATCTTGTAGATCGCGTGAAAATGGGACCGTTCGAAGTCAAGAACGACCGTGGAAGCGTGGGGCTAGCCTCCAGCCCGAAGGTGCCGATCATGTTGTTCAACTGGGACGATACCAAGTGGAAACTCGACCTTGTAGAAACGTTGCCGCTTATTACCAAGGGAACTGAAGCGACTGCATCGAAGAAAAACTGGACGGGGGCAAAGCTCGCACTTTACTGGCTCGACAAAAAATACCACATGCAGTATTCCCGTCTGGACGAATCTCTCTTTGAACCTATTGGCTTCTAATTTGTTTCTGATAAATTATTAGATTAATTTATTCAATTTGATTGAAATAAGTAATTGGATATAATATGAATTTTGTTCGTAGTTTGTTTGCGGCTTGCGCTATTTCTTCGCTTTTGACGGTGGCTAGCTTTGCTGCGCCTTCTTCCGCTAAAATTTACGGTGCCATCGAAGAGAAAAACGGCTTTGTCGGCAGTCGCCTTTTTGACGTGCTCGACTCTGTCGGCGGCACGGGTACGTGGATGGAATGGGACGTGAACGGCGTTCGCGATCCGTCTGTGATGAAGGTTCTCGACCCGATTTTGAATTCTACGAACAAGCCCAAGATGGTGTGGCTCATTACCGAACGCGATAAGCCTTTGCTCTCGGTGCTTTTGCCTAAAGGCAAAGGCGAAGTTATTGTCTTTTACGAACTCGGAAAGCTCGATGCTAAGCCGGTGCAGCTAAAGCTGAATAAAGTCCTCACGCCCGATGTTGTGTTCAGGGATTATAAACAAGTTTCTGAAACGGAATTTGTTCACTTGGACCGCCCGAATCTTAAGATTTCTGTTTTGGACAAGCGAATTAGATTCACTTACGACAATCCCGACAAGACTCCGCTCCGTTACGATTCCGATTTTGCCAAAAAGACGCTTGTCGATAAGCGTGCCGAAGTGAACGACTATCTTGGATTTTTGAAGTACGAATATTCCATGATGCTTCGCGCTTTTGTCCAATCGACTCGCGGCATATTCAACTGGCAACCGTGGCATTGGTACATGGACAAATGGAACTCCAAGTTCATGATTACGCCAAAAGAAATCGAGATGATTCTTTCGAGGGGCTTCCCGCCCGACTACATTACCGTCTTTAAGGCTAAAGCCGCTGGCGGCGAAGTCGTCGAAATGCGTACAACAGGCAACGGTTTCCTCGAAATGGTCGTTACAAGGCCCTAGCCTTACATTTAATGGGTGATAGTTTTCTATTTTACCTTTCGTGAAATCTATCATTAAAAAATTACAGATTCTTTTTGTTGCTTGCGCAACCGTTTCTAGCTTGGCTTCTTCTGTCGTAGAAGACTCCAAGAAGCGATTCATCTTAGATGACGAAGTCATGGATTCGTCCAAGGAAGCTTGCGAAGACGGCTCGGGCATGCGTTTCTCTCCAGAAAATGCCTTTTACAGGGATTCCAATGCGGTACCTATCCGTGTTTATCGCGTGGGCATACCGTCGAATAAAAAGCCTTCCGTCTCGGTGACTGATTCCAAGTTCGTTCCGCTTGGCGCTCCGCTTTGCAAATCGACTCCGGCTAAGTCTTTGCCCGTTGCTGTTTCGAAGCCGTTCTTGAAAGACAACTTGTGGATGGTGGATGTGCAAGTTCCGCTGTACGTGAAGTCGGGGAATTCCTATTCGCTTCGCAAGAGCTTCCGCTTGAATGTGGATTTTGGCTCTGCTTCTGTTAGCGGTCGTAATCCGGGAGCTCGCGCTTTGATGCTTGTATCGAATGCGAAGTCTGCGGCTCAGTTTGGCGTTGCTTCTGCAAGCGCCTACGCTTTGCGTAAAGAAGGCATTGACGATGTCGTGCAGCTTGCTGAATTTATCGTGGGCGACGAAGGCGACAGGAGCATGGCTACATTCGCCGAAGACGGTTTTTATGCGGTTGCCTTCAAGACAATCCGCAATTCGCTCCTCAAGTATTCTCGTCAAAGCGAACTGGATGGCATTCCTATAAAGAAGCTTTGCTTGTATGGCGCGTCTCCCGACACGCTCCCGGACATGGCTCCTGGGGCTAGCTTGCGTAATCCGAACCAGCTCTTTGAACTGCCCATCAGGGTTAGCGACCGCAACTCCAATAATATCTTTGACGACGGCGACTCCCTTTATTTTGTGGGCTACGGCAACGCTTTTTGGAAACGTACCGACACCGAAACTTCAACGCCGTCTAAGACGAGCATGAGCTATTTCCACTCTTACTCGCCGTATTCTTTTTACCAGCATTTCATTTTTGGTTATAAAGAAGTGGGCGAAGGTCTTCGCATGGAGACGCTCGAACAGCCCAAGTCTAGCCCCAAGGATATTAACTGGTTCAGGTATGTCCGTACCGAAAAAGATAAAGAGCTGAGGGATACTTACTTTGGCAAGGCTCAAGATTGGGAACGCTCTACAGGCAAGGAATGGTTCTGGCTGTGGCACGCAAGGTCGGATACGACCGTCGTTCCCGCTTCGGAATTGAAGTCGGCATCGACGAAGGATTTGCCGGGATTAATCCCGGACGCGACAGGCTTTGTGGCGGTTTCGTATTTCCCGTACCGCTCGCTTGCGACTAGCTCGGGTGTCGATCAGACTACGTCCAGCTTGTCTTTTGAAAACTACGATGTGCGTATTGCGCAAATCCGCTTTAAGATGAAGGTGAATACGGATTCTTATTCTTGGAGCGAATGCGCCATTTTGCCCGGCGGAAATTTTGTCAAAAAGGTAAAGTCTTTGAAGGCTACCGACAACGAGTATGAGCTGACCATGCTCCCGAACACTCAGCAGTACGACCGCTTTGATGGATATTCCGTGGCGTACCCGTGGGATCCGTCGTCTGTTGCGATTGATTCTGCGGAATGGATGCTTCCGGGATATGCGACTGGCGTGGTGCGTATTCCTGTTGGCAAAAATTCAAATTTGAACTTGATGAAGTTCAAGAATTATAAGCCTGTAGGACTTTTGAAAATCGCGAACGGATATGCAGTTGACAGTATTGGCGAAAATGAAGATGTCCGTTACTTGATGTATAATGGCAATGACCGCCGCAAGGCTTTGAAGCTGGAAGGGATTCCTTTGCCGTCTAAGAATGCAGTGCAAAAGCTTGCGCAGATTTCGTCGAAGACGGAATACTTGATTGTCACTCCCGAAGAATTTTTAGCACCGGCAGAATCTTTGGCGGTGTTCCGTTCTAGCGACAAGGCTGCAAATCCGCTTGTGACTGCAGTGGTGGCGACAGAAAATATTTACAGGCATTACACGGGCGGCTCGCCGTCTCCGGTTGCGATTAGAAACTTTATTGCGTATGCAAGGAGCGTAAGCCCTGATTTGCGGTTTGTCCTCCTTGCTGGGTCTGGCCATTACGATTACCGATTGATCGATTCGAGACTCGGCAAAAACTATGTGCCTCCGTACGAAAAGGAATCGACGGTAACCGAAGATTTCTTTGGCGTGCTTGATTCGGGCGAAGTTGTCCGCAGCCGTGAACGCCACGACGTGGATTTGGCTGTAGGTCGCTTGCCGATTATGTCTGTCGATGAATTTTACGATTACGTAGAAAAGGCGAAGGATTACGACGAGTTGGGAACGTTCAATCACGGCGATTGGAAATCGACGATTCTGTTGGCTGCCGATGATGCCCGCAATGGAACAACTTTGGATGACCTTGACCACACGGGCGCTCAGGAATCTTTGTCCAAAACGATTGATAGCTTGTCTAATGCTCTTGGCTTCAGATGGAACATGAAGAAAGTTTACCTTTTGGATTACGCTTACGATGCTGCTGGTCAAAAGCTTGATGCCGCGAACGACTTGATGAATATCATGAATCAGGGCGCTTTGATGACTATGTACTTCGGGCATGGTTCCAGAGAAGCGTGGGCTTCCGAAGGCTTGCTCAAGCTTTCGTATGTTTCGAGGTTTGCCAATAAGAAAGTTTATACGATTTTGAATTCGTTCGCTTGCTCGGTGAACCGGTTTGACGAAGGTGGCTCTAGATCGATGCCTGAAACTTTTGTGATGGCTCCTGAAGCGGGTGCGATTGCTGCGGTTGGCGCCGCTCGTGAAACGTACCATGAGCAAAACGTGTCTTTCGCGAAAAACTTTGTTACAAATGCCTTGCTTGAAAACGGAAATTATCTTGGTCTCGCTTATATGAAAGCGAAGGGGAATTTGTACAATCTTGATGGTGATGTCACGGGTACGGTTTACAATTCAGAACATTACGTATTGCTTGGCGAGCCGGTGATTCGTATGCCGCATGCAAAGCACAAGATTTCTTTTGACAATCCGGTTGATTCTATTATGGCTCTCGATAAGATGAAGTTGTCTGGAACAATTTCTGGCTTGTCGTCTGGAAATGTCGCGTTGGTCTTGAGAGAAGGCCGTTATACAAAGACGCTCTTAAAACAGAATTCATCGGAAGGAACAATTGACGTTGTATATGATGGACCGCTTATTTATTCGGAAGTTGTGCCTGTGGTGAACGGACGTTTTGAAACGGAATTTGTGACTCCGAGAAAGTTGAGCATTGGCGATACTTCGGCTGAATTGCGTGCTTGGGCGTACTCTGCAGACAATCCTTCTGTGGGACGCTATCTCGAAAAGAATATCAAGATTACGGGCGTGTCGGATTATGCTGAATCGTTGAATGACAAGACTCCGCCGACGATTAATATCCAGTCGTGCTATTCGGGCGCATCTTCTTCGTTTGCCGACAATCAGTTTGTAAAGCTCCAGACTCCCGCTTGCTTGCAGGTCGTCGTCGAAGATGAAACGGCTTTGGATTACCGTGAACAGGCGGATGAAGGCATCACGTTCGAAATTATTGGTCTCGAAAATCCGTACCATCCGGCTCTCTTTCTTGAACAAACTTCTAAACGCGCGGTTGTCCGCAAGTCGCTGTCTAGCGAATCGTATCCGCCGGGAAATTACTCGTTCAAGGTTCGCGCGTTGGACGTTCTTGGAAACGTATCGACAAAGCAGGTGAACATCCAGATTACCGAAGCGATGCAGACGGGGCTTTCGGATGTGTATAACGTCCCGAATCCGATGGGCAAGAAGGGCACGACGTTCTACTTCAAGAATCTTGTTTCTGACCAAGATCCCAAGGTGACGATTTTCATTTACAACCAGAATGGAAGGCTGGTCAAGGTCTTGAATAATGCCAAGTCCGGCGTGACGCATTGGAACGGCAAGGACAATTACGGGCGCTTGCTCGCGAACGGATTGTACCACTATGTTGTCCGTAGCGAAGTCTTGGAATCTGGCTCTAAATCGAAAACTAAAACTTGGACTAAAAAACAAAAATTGCTTATTTCGAGGTAAAAAATGGAATTACGTGAAAAACCGGGCAAAGTGCAGAAGCTTTTGGAGCTTTCGTTACGCTTCCGCCTGATTTTTGTGGTTTTGATGGTCGTCTTTGCGGTTGCTTTTTTGGCGACTGGCTGGCAGCAGATGGGCTCTTTGCCGCTTGGCGCGTCTGAAGCTCTTGGCATGTGGGTTGCCGGATTTTCGAATGTCATGTCCGCATGGCATTCGACGCAGTACTTGTTTGTTGCGGCCCTCTCGATGATTGTGCTTTACTTTGTTTTTGGCGGCTGGCGTGGGGGCGTCGCGGGCTTGGTTGCGTTGCTCGCCTTTGTGGGTTCGCTTTTTGCGTTGGGCGGCGACGAAGACATGCTGTTGATTTTCTTTGCCGCGTTTGCTGGGCTTGCTCTTTTGTTTGTGCTGTTTGTAAAGTGGAGCGTTGCATGTGCACTGTTCCCCTTTGCTTTGGCTTGGCTTTTGTTGACGGGCTTTTTAGGATGGTTCCCGATGATGGTGGGGAAGGCTTGGCTCATGTGGTCTGTGCTTAGCTCCATCGCGTTTTCGGGCGTTATCGCCTGCGCTATTGTTGCAGGGAAGGAACTTGGCGAAGGCTCTCCGCAAGCGGGTGCGCTTGTGAAAGCCGGGAAGAAGATGCTCGTGCCGGTGCTCGTTTCTTCGTTGCTTGCGCTTTCTGCCATTGTGTTCGATATGGAAGGTGCCGTTGACGGGAAGAAGATTGGCGGAGCCGCAATTCTTTGGGTGGCTTTTAACGTGTGGTTCTTCGGGTTTACCTTCGGGACAATGTCCTTTGCCCCGTGGGAACGCCTTCGTGCAGGATCCCGCCGTGTTAAAATGAGCGAGAAGAAAAAGCCTGCCGCTAAGAAGAGGAAGTAGTTACTAGTTAATAGTTACTAGTTACTAGGAATGCATAAAACGTTTAGGTCGTTGAGCCGGTTGGTGAGCCTGTCGAACTAGCTGAAACGCCATCATCATTGCTTAAATTCGTCATTCCGGCCTCCGAGCCGGAACCTTGGCGGAATCTTTTTTATTGTGCTGGTTCTAGATTCGATTGAGGACCAATCGACTCTTGTCGCTCTTTGTTTTGATGTGCGTTTGCATATAAGAAGTTTTTTTATTATATTTGCGTTCTGCTGATAAATGGGGGTGCTTTGGTTTGCCAAAATTCCTGCTATTCGCAGTAATTTTGCCCTTCGGGCTTTTCGGACGCTCGCGTCCTCAAAGGCTTAAACGCTCACTAGTTCGCGTTTAATCGACAGGTCTCAACCAAAACACCCCCTGATTCTCAGGGGGTGCTTTGGTTTCGACAGGGTTACCGAAGTGTTAGTTGCAAGTCGAGGTCTCAGACGAGGGGAACTCGTTAAAAAGTCTGAAAAAAAATAAGTGCTGACGAAAACTACGCACTCGCTGCCTAATTAACGGCAACGCCGGGCCTCATTCCGCTCCCATCGGGGTGTACGTCCGGACGCAATATGGGATAGGGAAGTGTCATGCCTGGGGGCATCTCCCGAGATTTACTAGGCTGGCCGAGGCTCGCGCCGACCTTCTTGGGCGTGAGTGAAGCGAGACCTTAAATGCGAAGGGAAAGCTTGTAGGAACGTACATGGACGTGATTTTGGACAGGAGTTCGACTCTCCTCACCTCCAGAAAATAAAAGGACTCACAATGTGAGTCCTTTTATTTTCTGTTTTACACGAACCGCTCGCTTTTCGTTATCGCTATAAACAAAAAACCTACGCAGCTTGTTGCTACGTAGATTTTTTGTTGTTTGGGGGATATGCCATTAATATAGTTATTCAACCCCTCTATAAAATTGCTTTTTACTTAACGAAGTGGTCGGACTGTATCAATTGTATTTGCTTTTGAGATTAAATCATTCTTCTGATTCGCTTTCTAGCGGCTTGAATGTAACTTCGTTCTCGCCGTAAATTTTGAGGACAGAACCGTTGATTACCTCTTTTATGGGAATCTTTGGTACGTAGCTATTCATGGGTAGGGCGGCTATAATTACTTTACCTTGATGGACTACATAAAATTTCTGTCCGTGATGGTATGATAGATAGGTGCTTTTAGTGACTTTGTATGTCTTCTTTGATTCAAATACGATGTAGTAGTCCGTGCTTGATTTATATTGGTCAATTCTTTTATCGATGACGCTCTCAACTTTTACGATGGGTCTTTCAGAACCTCTTGATTTGATGTCGTAAATGAAGGGGATCATGAAGGCTATTGCTGTCGCCGTAAAAAAGAAGAATCCCATTAAAGCGCCGCGGTCTTTGGGTAGGAACGTGCCTCTTTTGAATTTGACGAATGCGATTGTGTAAAAGACTATTGCTGCTAAGAAAAATAAGACGAACAGCCCCAAACCTTCTTGAATGGCTTCGTAGAATTTATTCATCGCGAGGGCGTCCAAGAAATTATTGTCAATAAACACGCCTCTGTACGGGTATGAATTTTGCTTTATGCGTGCCCAAATCAGTGCGATAAAGCCGCAAATTTCAATGGCGATTAGAGTTATGAAAACCCATTTTTTTAGAACGAACTTAGTTATTTTCTCCAGCATTGCCCAAAGATAATAAAACCTCGCGGAGCATTTCCGCGAGGTCTCTAAAATTTTAACAACATTATCTAAATTGAGCGGTAATCGTCGGGGTGTCGCTGACGTTTATCTTGTGCGGGTTTTCGCTAGATCCGTCCGACCAGCCGGTAAACACGGCTCCGCCTTCGGCGACGGCGGTCAAGACCAATTCGTTGTCGCCAAAGAATTTGCCCTGGTAATTTTTGCTCGGGAGCTTCATTCCATCGACTTGCACAGAGCCGTTTCCGCTTGCCGAAATGGTCACAGAGACTTCTTTGTCGAGGTTGAAGTAGTTAGCCATTTCTTTCTTGATGGTTTCGGTGCGGTCCTTGGCAAAATTGATCAAATTTGCACCTGTTTCATCCCATGTAAATTTGCTTTGCTTTCTTGGCCATCTTTGGTTGTCGCGTTGTCTTTCTGCTGAGGGAATGGTTGCCATCATGGACTTCACCGTGTTTTGTACTTTCTCGTAAGTCAAGTAGCTGTTGAGGAGAATGCAGGCGTTGTTGATAAAGAGTCGTTTGAAGTCTGGGTTTTCGAGGAGCTTCTTGAACATTTGGGCTATGACAGATGCGGTTCCGCTCATGCCGCCGCCCCACATGCCGCCCATACCGCCCATGCCCATATCCATGCCGAGCACCCAGTCGAACATGTTTTGCTTATCTGCGTCAAAGCCGCTAATGGGCGGTTTAAATCCAAAGCCGTGGTCGGTATCGAATGCGACGAATTTGAACGGGATGCCGTTTCCTCCCCATGCTCGCACGTTGTTGGATGGCCAGTCTCCGTTGTGGAAGTACATTTCGGCGAACATGTATTGCGCAAAGCTATTGACGTTTATTTTTTTCTTTATGGATTCGTAGCTTTTGTTATTCTCGCCACCGAACTTGCCGCTTGTAATTTCGCTTGCGAGCTGCTGGAATTCAGAAGTCGAGGCTCCTGTTTCTGCTTTGCCGCTTGCTTCGAGCTCCATTGCCTTGATTTTGATCATGTTGATGGACTTTGCGTCAATGCCGTAGTTTGTTTCGACAAAGCTTCTGTTCAAGCGTTCGCGCAGGTCGTGAATGCCGAAGTATTCGCCGTTGTAGAACACCACCACTTGGCGGCTACGCTGGTAATCCACGTCGGTGCCTTCCAAAAGGGAGGTCATCATGGCATCGCCAATGTAGTCTGTCCAGAATCGGTTGCCGTTGTTGCGCAAGTTGAACGATTTGATTTTCTTTGCTTCGGGGCGAGTCTTGAATAAGGAATATTTGAGGATTTTGTCGCCGAATCTGTCGTTGTCCATCTTGATGGCGACGCTCTTTTTGGGCTTGTAGCGGCTCCAGTTTCCGATGATAGAAATGCCTGCGTCGATTTCCCAGTTTTTGCTATTGGACGAGCTTCCGTTTTCGAAGTATTCCACGTGGACGGGGAGTTCTTTGTCGCTCCAGAAGTTTGCTCCCTTGCATGGCTCTGAACACTTGGGATTGTTGTCGTCAGTGATGTTTGCCATATCACCGAAATCAGCAAATCCGCCGCCCATGGGATTGGCTGGCATGCTGAGGTCGCCCGTTGCATAGAGGCCGGAGGAGGAGTCGAACATGTCTTTGTGTTTGACCGTAATGGCGACGACCGGCATCGAAACGCTTTCGTTGATAAAGTAAGTCTGCGTCGTGGTATCGGCGGCGATGTTGTTCACAAATTCAGAGCAGCGAATGACTGTGTTTTGGGTAATCTGCTTGGTTTCTGTAATTTGTTCGGACTTTTCGGTGGGGATGGAGCCGTCGAAGGTGCAGCGGATGACTCCGCCTTTTTGCGGGGTCAGTGGCTCGATGGTCAAGCTCTTGTAGAAACCTGCCGCTGGGAGAAAGCTGTCCTTGGGCTTGTGGTTGTCGTCGTATTCCTTGAGACCGCTTGACGAAGACGCGTCCATGGTTTTGGAGGAACTTGATGCGAAAAATGCACTTGATAACGCCGTTGACGACGAGCTGATAGCAAAAATCGTGCCGGAACTGCTAGCTGGGGTAATTGCGGAGCTAGAAATAGGAGCATTTGCCGAAGAACTGGCTGCGCCAATAGCGCTAGAGCTTGTAGGTGCTGCGGTAGAATCGTTCTGGGCGGGTGCCGGAGCGGTTGTGTTGCCGGAACTCAAAGGGGCAGAAGCGGACGATGAAGACTTTGTGCTAATCGAGGCTGGATTGTTAGAGCTTGTAGCGGTGTGTGCAGAGCTGTACGAACCAGAATTATGTGTATTATCCGTCGATGCAGAGCTTTCAAGGTCTTCTGCCAAAAAATCATAATAGGTCGCGTTTTCGGCTGTGCATCCCCAAAAGGACATGCCGACCATCGCAAAAAAAGGATAAAAAAACTTTCCCAACATAAATCTTCCTAGACTAAGATTCATTTATACACCGCAATCTATTAAGCAATATATGTTGGTTTATTCCATATTAAATGATATTTTATTCTGTTTTTTGCGTTTTTTTGTAAAAAATTTCCTATTTTCTGGCTTTTTTGAATTTTTTTTTGTAAAAGAGGGCTTTTTAGCAAAAAAAGTCCTTCCAAATTTGATTTCCGAGGTCGTTTAAGCGGATCTGAACTTTTTCAATTTGTTCGTGAAGTCCGTGTTCGATAATCTCCTCAATGGTGGTAAATGCAATGTCGGAACGCAATTTACCCAAAAGACGAATGGATTCCGCCTTGCTTTTAACAGGGAATGCGATGTTTTTAAGACAAATTTCTGCCTTTTCTAAGCAGTAGCGCAAAGAACGGGGGAAGTCTTCGGACAAAAGCAGAAATTCTGCTACGTTGTGCGGAGTCACGTTGGAATTGCGGCGGTGGAACATTTCGTAAGCGCCGACGCTTTTAAGCACGGCGTTCCATTGCACGGTATCGAGTGCCATGCCCACCATGCTCACGTCCGGGAGCAAGATGTAGTACTTGACATCGAGAATACGCGAAGTCTGGTCGGCTCGTTCGA
>CAMZGI010000010.1 GCA_947306305.1 uncultured Fibrobacter sp. | reverse complement strand
AACTTGGAACTGTTGCGAAGCAACCTCAGTAACTAGTAACTTCGAACTCGTAACTCGCGAAAGCTACACCTCTACAAGAGTCGCCACGAGGCAAGAATCCTTCGTCGAGCCGCTTCCTACAAAATCGATGTCTTGTGATTTTTTCCACGCCGTCTTTGCATTCGGGTGAACCTGAGCAACGAATGCAAGCACGTCACGAGCGAAAGTGGACAAATTAAATTCACTGTAATTGGAACTCACCATAAAGAATCCGTTTGGATTCAAGAGTTCCGCACACTCCGCAACAAGCGGCATCAAGTGCTCGCGCACATTAAAGTTAAAGCCTTTAAAACGAGCAAAGCTAGGCGGATCAAGGACAATTCCGTCAAAGCGGAGCCCCTTCTTTTTCGCCCATCGCGCATATTCAATCGCATTGCCACGGAAGAACTCGCCAGGACGCAAATCCAGACCATTCAAGGCGTAATTTTCACGCCCCTTGTCAAGGATCTTCCCGCTGATATCGGCGTTTGTAGCCACCGCAGCGCCGCCAATGCGTGCATGCACAGAGAAGCTGCACGTGTAGCTAAAAAGATTGAGGAAACGAGCCCCCTCGCCCATCGCTCGGAAGCGTTCTTCCACTTCGAGGCGGACATGCCGCATATCCAAAAAAAGCCCCGGATTGATGGTATCCATCAAATCCACATGGAACTTGGCTTTGCCTTCGCGCACTACACCTACAGCATCTTCGCGGGAGCCCAATACAACGTCCATAGGAGCATTTTCGAGCGATTTCCCTGCACTGGAAAGGCGTTCCTTCACAACAACGCAAACGGGGTTAAAAAGCGATTTTAGAGATGCTACAATTTCGCCTTTTCTTCTTAAAAGTTCCGGACCGAAAAACTGCAACTGGTAACGGTCTCCGAACTTGTCAATCGTGAGTCCCGGAAAACCATCGGCTGCACCATTTACAACGCGATATGCATCCGTCACATCGAACAGCGGAGAGCGTTTTTCATTTGCAGACTGGAGGAGATGAAACACGGGAAAGTGGTTGGTGGTTAGTGGTTGGTGGTTAGTGGTTGGTGGTTAGTGGTTAGGAATTCTTGATTATTACATTCCTGTTTACTAACCACTGTTTACTAACCACTATTTTCTTTCGTCTATTTATCAAGCGTTTTGATTTGATCGACGAACTCGCCTACTTCCTTGAATTCACGATAGATGGAGGCAAAGCGAACATACGCAACAGCATCAAGCTGCTTAAGTTCCTGCATCACAAGATTGCCAATCTGATCGTAGCGGACTTCGGAATTTTCTGCTGTTTGCAAGGCATTTTCGACGCGAGTCACAAGCTGTTCGATATCGTCTATGGACACCGGACGTTTTTTGCAGGAGTTCATGACTCCACGCAAAAGTTTTTCACGTTGGAAAGGTTCACGTTCACCGCTGCGTTTAATAACGGTCAACTGCTGTACTTCGATATATTCGCGAGTCGTAAAGCGGCGACCGCATGCCAAACATTCGCGGCGGCGACGAATCGACGTTCCGCTCATGCGGCTATCGACAACCTTGTCGTTATCATTTTTGCAAAACGGGCAAATCATGTGTTGAATATAGCTTTTTTAAACGAAATTGGACGACATGCATAAAAAATTACAATTGTAACAGGTGTGAGCGATGAGCGGTGAGCCGTGAGGGATGTGCCTTGAGCAATAAGGTTACTCAGAGACGGGTGGATATAAAAAAGCCCGCACGTGGCGGGCGATATTCGAGTCAAGTCGCTTCGGCTAGGCTCAGCGACCTTGACGTTACATATTAAGCGTTTGCTTTCTTGAAGTCAGCGACGTTCTGGGCAAATTCTGCGAGGTATTCCTTAGCGGCTGCGGCAACAGCTTCAGGAACGTAGCCGAATTCCTTTTCGAGGACACCAGCCGGAGCAGAAGCACCGAAGCGTTCGAGACCGGAGACCTTGCCGAAGCCGCCCACGACCTGTGCGAACAAGAGCGGAAGACCGCTGGACTTTGCAAACACCGGAGTCCACGGCGTAATGATGCTATCGCGGTAAGATTTGTCTTGCTTGAGGAAGAGTGCCGGGCTGATCATGGAGACCACGCGCACAGCCTTGCCTTCGGCGCGGAGGAGTTCGGCAGCCTGGTGTTCGAGGAGAACGTCGCTACCGTTTGCAACTAAAGTAAGTTCCGGCTTCTTGCCAGCGGCAGTGTTGTCGCTAACGATGTAAGCACCCTTGCGGCAAGCCTTGGCAGCTTCGTAGCGGTTTTCACCCGGGAGCGAATTCACGACCTGGCGAGTGAGGATAAGAGCCGTCGGGCTGTCGTTGTTTTCAAAAGCCATTTCCCAAGCAGCGACCGTTTCGAAAGCATCTGCCGGACGGAGCACGAGCATTTCGGCCTTGCCGTTTGCCTTGGTGAGGCTTTCGAGCAAGCGGATCTGCGTTTCGTGTTCGATCGGCTGGTGCGTCGGGCCGTCTTCGCCCACGCGGAAGCTGTCGTGCGTGAACACGTACTTGACCGGGAGGCCCATGAGTGCGGCCATACGGATAGCCGGCTTCATAAAGTCACTGAACACGAAGAACGTAGCACAAATCGGATAGAGACCGCCGTGGAGAGCGATACCGTTGGCAATCGCGCCCATCGTGAGTTCTGCAACGCCGACCTGGACAAAAGCGCCCTTGAAGTCGTTAGCGCGGAAGATGCCCGTCTTGTCGAGGAATGCCTGCGTGTTGTCGGAGTTCGAAAGGTCTGCAGAACTGCAAATGATGTTGTGGTAATTTTCAGCGAGGTAGCCAAGAACTGTACCGCTAGTCACACGAGTTGCAACACCTTCCTTGATGCTGAGCTTGGAGAGGTCAATCTTCAAGCCCTTGCCAGAGAGCCATTCATTGAGCGTTGCAGACTTTTCTGCATTTGCCTTGTCCCAAGCAGCCTTGGCCTTTTTCCATTCAGCAACTTCTTTGCGGAGTTCGTTAGCGCGAGCTTCAAAGCCAGCCTTCACGTCATCAAAGATCTGGAACGGATCATCCGGATTTCCACCGAGATTTTTGACCGTTGCAGATGTAGAAGCACCAGCAGCGTTGAGCGGCTGACCGTGCGTAGAAACAGCACCTTCGTAGCTCTTGCCATCTTCGGCGATTGCGCCCTTAGCCATCGTTGTGTGACCATAGACGAGCACCGGCTTTTCGGTTTCGGACCAAGCAGCCTTGAAAGCCTTGCGGAGTTCAGCAATGTTGGATCCATCGCATTCAATCACGCGGAAGCCCCAAGATTCGTACTGCTTCACGAAGTCGTGGTCCATCACGTCTTCGGTCTTGCAGCTAAGCTGGACTTGGTTTGCATCGTAGAAGAAAATGAGGTTCGAAAGCTTGAGGTGACCAGCAATGCGGCCAACGCCGTATGCGATTTCTTCTTCGAGACCGCCATCAGAAACAAGGCAGACTGTCTTGTGTTCCAAGATAGAACCAAAGCGTTCGACCATGAAGCGTTCGGCGATAGCGCCACCAAGGGCAATGCCGTGACCGATGCCGAGCGGGCCCGAGGAATTTTCTATGCCGAGAGCGACATCGACTTCAGGATGGCCCGGAGTGCGGCTGCCAAGCTGGCGGAAGTTCTTCACGTCTTCGAGCGTGAGGCGGTTCGTCAAAACGAGTTCGGAGTAGAGAAGCGGGCTCATGTGGCCCGGATCCATAAAGAAGCGGTCGCGAGCCATCCAATTAGCGTCGTCCGGGTCGTAACGCAAGAACTCAGCAAACAAAAGCGTGATGGCGTCAGCGGCGCCCATGGCTCCACCCGGATGTCCGGACTTGGCCTTCTGCACCATCGCGGCAGAGAGGATACGGACGTTGTCAGCTGCTTTTGTAACTAATGTATCTTGCACGGTCTAACCCCTTAGAGTTTTGTTTTTACGCGGCAAATTTAGCTTTTTTACAATTTTCTCTCAAGGTTATAATTATAAATCTATCTTATTTCTTTCTTCTCAAGCCCGTTTTGACCAATCGGAATTCAGAATGACCATCCTTGAACTTGAAATCAATTCGCCAGATATAGACACCCGTGCCGACTAAACGCCCTTGTTTCGAGCGCTTATCCCAGAACAAGAAGCCCGTTTTGGCGTGATTATCGGAATTTCCACGAACTTTTTGCGTCATTTCGCCTTTTTCGCCAAATTCCTGCTTGAACGACGTCACGACATGCGAAAGAGCGTCATATATGATGACATGCGCCGTGTATGGCATAATGCTTGCAACACGGACCGACATAAGGGAGTCCGGAAGGTCGCTCCATTCATCGTCACCGGGAGCGATCCACTCGCCCTCTTGGCCGACCCCGCTCACAGCGGTCACAGGTGCGACCTCATACAGATACTGATCACCGTTGCTGCCGGTCACTTTCACGCCGCCGCGTCCCATGGAATTGCCTTCATAATCTACGTAGGTAGCCTTGGGATTTGCACGGATGCAGTCTTCCGTCTTGAGGATATGAGTTTTCAAGACAAATTTCCAGACAACGCCCGTAGAATCCTTCTCCAAAATTTTGTCAATACTCAGCGATTTTTCTTTTGCCGTCGAATCTTCGCAGCTCGACGTATAGACAAACAGATTCTTCCAAGCGTCACTCTTGCCCTTGTTCTTGACTTTTTCGGACATCGTAACAACCAGCGTATCAGGCGGGATTTCATCCGAATTTTCCAGGAACTTGTCAAGAGGAACAACACCCGCATGCTTGACAGCCTCGACAGGAACAGCTCCAATCTTATCCTTGATTTTCACTTTCTGCGGGAATCCGCCCTGAGAATCTTTCAACCTCAAGTACGGAACATTTTCCGCATCTGGAGCTGTCGCGCCATATTCAAACGGTTCTTTCAGGCGAGCCTCGAACCACAAACGTTTTTCCACCGCACGGAGATTCTTTTTGGACACGCTACGCCAAGTACCGCCGGCTTTATTCCAATACAAGGTATCAATTCCTTCAAGAGAATCATTCAAAGGCGTAATGAACTTAATTCTAACAGAATCCGCCTTGCCGTCCAAATCGGTATCGTAAAGCACAGCATAATCTGCCGGCACGTAATTCGAATAAACAATCAACGAATCACGCTTAGACAACGACGACTTGTCGCCCTTGATCGAAGCCTGAATTTTTACACGGTTATGCGATGTTTTCAAGTCAAATACGCCATCCAATTCAGAAGCCTTCAAATCAGACTCGTTTTCGACAAAATGGAATGCACCCGTATATTCGAACGTAGATGTATAAGCACCCGTTTCGATAGCCTTCACCCACAGCGAATCCTTTCCGCTGGTAAACAGCAACAGTTTCAACGTATCGATATTGTGAATCGACTCGCTCAAAGCTGTCACGCTAATGCGGAAGTTCGCATCGCTTACAGTTTCTACAGAATCCAAATCCTTGTCTTTTTTCGGTTCCAAGAATCGATAGCTGAAGCTTACGGAGTCGCTAATATCAACCTCATCTTGGACAACCGTGCCGTACAGAGGATCCTTATATTCGGCAATCATCGTATCATACGCTTCGCACGAAATCTTGCCATCGTCGTTCTTGGGAGTATGCTCGTTCTTGTACAACGTATCGCGGTTGACAAAGAATCCATCTTCCTTTTCAACGAGGACAATCTTGTTTTCTTCATCTCCAGAAATAAGGCAAGAGAGCTTCACGACAATGGTATCCACATCGTCAGAGAAATCTTCTGTCTTTACGGTAATCCCCACCGTCTTGGTCGTACGTCCAATAGGCGCATTTGCAGAATCCGTGTTCACGATTGTTATTTCGTCCTTGACATCGGGGATATAAACCTGTCTGTTGCACACAGGAATATAGACCGTTTCTTTTTGAGGCCAGCGAACGCCAGCGCCAACGCTATCGATTGCACGAACATAAATTTCGCCCATCCCCGAGATAAATGATGTTGAAGGAATCGAGGCTTCCCAATATCCCGAATTTCGAGTCATCTGAATTTCGTCGAAAAGAACCGACAACGAATCCCTATAGTACAAAGTTGCACCGTAAATACCATTCTTGTCGGAGATGGTAAAGCGGAGTTTGCCGTAGCCACTCTTCATGTCAACGCACTTCAATGCATCCATCGACACGACAGGAACTTTATTCTTAACAGGAATCGTATAAGGCTGCTTCGAGGGGTTCGGTACCGCTGGGGTTCTACCAGCCAAGCCGTGAGAATCCAAAGCCACCACGTAAAAATCAATACCCGGATAGTTCACCAACGAATCAGGAATCGTATATGTCCACAAACTATCCTTCACATGCTTCATCGAGTATGGAGCGAACGATTCGTTCTTCAAGCCCGTTTTACGCATATGGAGAGTTACGCTCTTGATAGAATCCTTCGATGTCACATAGACCGATATTACAAGAGAATCGTTTTCTTTCTGTTCGACATCCACCAATTTCCAAGTCGATTCCGTCAAATCCACTTTGGGCGGCAAGAAATCTTCGTTCCAATAAGCCGTATCCTTAGCATCCTTGTCAATAAAGTTCGCCTCGACCACTACCGTATGGGTATCGCCATCCCAAACGCCGTCTGGGCTCTGGTAGCACAACACATAACGTTCCTGCACGGTTCCACGAATCGTCGTGTAAATGCTAGTCAACTGAGATGCATTCGGAGCATAAGTGTAAGAGCCGCCAGTACTGTCAGCCATATTCTTAAGCGGATTCGTCGAAGTCGTCTCAAGACCAATCGAATAAATAGTCGTATTCGCACTTCTTGCAAGATCGACAACTTCATTCAACGTCACACGGTCGGTTCCGTTTTCGCCATCCGAGAACACAATGACCGCTGTCGGGTTCGTTTCGCCAATCACCTGCTGAATGCCAAGCTTTGTACCTGTCCTGATGTTCGTATCGCCGCTAGCATTCAAAAGTTCAACCGCTTGGAGCAGCAACGTCTTATTCGAAGTCATCGGCTGATGAACTTTAACACTGTCATACCCCATGAACCCAACAATTGCAGTTCTGTCATAGGGGCCCATTTCGTAAATAAACCGACGAAGAGCTTCCTTAGCCTTGATAATGCGATTTCCTCTCATGGAGCCGCTTTCATCGACAACCAACGCAACAGACACGCCGCCAAGGCTTTGAATTGTCGTCGTCTGAGCAGGCAATGCAGTCTTATCTTGGAACAGCACAAAGTTCGTAGAATCAAGACCAACGATAGGCATGCCGGTGCGTTCGTCAACCACGGACACATGAGCGCAAATACCCGGATGGTTGCTCAAATCCAAATTGGTAATCTTAAGACTTGGAATCGTCGCAGAGTCCAAAACGTAATTAGCCCGAATTACTGAATTATCAGACTCTGGCTTTACGCGAGTCGTCGAATTTTTCGGATCTGAAATATTCACCGTGCCCAAAACCTTTGTCCAAGAATCAAAAACGTAGCCGCCATAAGGCACCGCATAAACAACCGTATCGGCCCCTGGAAGCACATAAACATCGCCCGAAGGCACGGCCAGTCCTTTCTTGGACTCGATGTTCAAACGATTCGGAGTAACCAGCTGGACAGTCCAATTATACGGCTGAGTAGGCTTAAGCAACGAGTCAACGACCGTAAAGTACAAAGTCTTGCCCGGTTCACCTTGAACGAGCACAGACGATTTTCCATTCAAAACCGTTTTAGACAAAATCGTTTTGAACGTTGAATCTTCACCATACTGAACGCAAGTTCCCTTTACAGAATCAATGACTAGATAATAGTAGTTGGTATCCTTCGCAGTCCAGCTATAACGAACAGAGCCAAGAGCGCTATCGGAATAATGATGCTTTTGGAAGGTGTAAGTTTCTTTCTTCGTCGTCAATTCATAAACGGAGCCACGCTTGAACAAAGCCTTAATGGTTGAATTTTCAGTGGCATAAGCAACCGTTCTCAAATTAAGCGAATCGTCAATGCCACCCTTGCCCGAAACAAAGACCCACTTGTCAAAACGGTATCCAGATTGAGCTGCCGCAGTAATCTGGTAGGCAGCGCCGCTCCAAGCATTCGGATATCCCGATGTCGGCGTTACATTTCCGTTGCCATCGCTAGTCAAAGTTATAGCCACCTTGGATTGCGAGTAGTTCACCCAGAACGACTTTGTAGAGTCCGCATAGCTGTTGGTTCTAACAATATAAAAGACGGAATCTCCAGCAGAAAGCGTAAGTTGATCAAACTTTTCATAGACTGCATTCGACCGAGTCGTATAAGAGCCATCAGCATCATAGCCTCCAGTAGGATACCTATCAATGGACAATGCCGCATCTAAGCCGCGGAACGCAAAAGTGTACGTGCCACTAGCGGGAGCGACAAAATTGAAGCGAACGCCTTTAGTCGCAGAGATAGAATAATAATGTTCAGCCGGATTGTACTTCGTAGCAATTTCCGTAATCGGATACACCGTTCCCAAAATAAACTCAGCCTTGACCTTGCAATCCCCACCGAGAACTACATAAGTATAACTCTTTGTCGGATCCAAAATTTTGCAAGAACCCGAAGCGACGCTCCACTTGTTAAACTTGTGTTTTGCAGAACCTGTCGCAGCCCTTATTATAACGGTATCCCCAACAGTATATGTCGTCGAATCAACATTTCTGGTACCCGAAGAAGTCACATAAGCATATCCTGTGCCCGAAGTATCAGTCTGTATTTTTCGCGTTTTCATCGCCCTGACCCAAACAGAATCGGTTAGATAAAGATTTGAGTAAGGTTCCAGTTGGAAATAGCGTTTATTATGAGCATTTAGAGTCATCGTAATTTTGCACACGGATGATCCCGTATAGCACGTATATCTAGAATAGGATCTGAATGTGGAATCCGACCCAAAGGAGTTCATGTAAACGGTATTAACACCTTTATACTGTATAATATATGTACCATTAACAGCCGGATCTAAGACTGTTCGGACACCATAAGTTTTGGTAGAGGCGTTGTTGTAGGAGCCATTATTTTTATAAGTAAATCCCTTATACTGTTCCGTCAGCTCGTAAAGAGGCAACCTTGAAGTGACTGGCTTAACGACAGACGTTTTTTCAAAGATATAGCTCGTTGACATAAGCGTACTATCGATAAAGCGACCTTTTCCAGAAACAATCGTCCACTTTACAAAATGCTCCCCCGAATCCAAAACTGCATTCACAGCTATCGTATCGCCCAAAGCAAGCGTATCCACTCTTGACTGATCTTGAATTTTAAAGGTGCCCGCAGGCAATGCAGCTACAGCAACAGAATCATCCCAGTATGAATTGGAATAAGGAACTACAGTAAAGAAGAACTTGTCGCCCGATGTAGCGCCAGCAAAGAACGTATTTTTTGAAGTTGTGTTGCTGAAATATTTCTTTGTCGTTTTAAACGTAGAATCCAATCCGTAAAACCGGTACGTTCCAGTAAGCCCCGACGGAATAAAGCGGAACGCATATAATCCCGAAGTCGGAGCGACATAGCGGAACTTCATGCCAACGCTCGGTGACTTTTCATAAAAATCGTCATAGGGGTTATAATAGACAAACTTGTCCGTAAGGTCAATCAATTTTGAAGCACGGCACTTGAGCTTGATTTTAGTATCCGTCTCAATCGTATCGCGAATGTAGAATGTCGTAGAATCTTTAAACTTGCGAGAGCCGCTTACAACAGTCCAGCCATCGGGGCGGAAACCTTCGCGAGAAAGAGCTTCTATGTAAACAACAGCGCCTTTTAGCACTTGCGTCGAATACGTTCCTGTAGAGCATTCTGGCGAAGTACTTTCAACAGAAACAGATACCGATGATAATTTTTCGTAGCTCATGCTAAATGACATCAAAGTGTCGCTAACATAGTCAATTTTCACTAAATAAAAGACGGTATCTCCTGCCATGACGGAAACAGAATCCGCAATGGAAGTTTTTGTACTACGGTTAATTTCTGGGTTTGTAAACGCGCTTGTCTTATAGCGAGATAGATAACTCCATTCCGTACTGTCTTTCTTATACTTTATTGCATATAAGCCATCGGATGGAGCAACAAAATAGAAGCGGACTCCGTCAGTCGGCGAACCAGAATAGTAGTTGTCGCGCGGATTGTATTTTTTTTCTGCAGTCGTAATCTGGTACATGGTTGCCGGCACAAAAGTCGCGCGAACCTTGCAGTCGCTGCTTATAATAACGCTAGCCTGAACCGCAGACGGATTGAGGATTGTGCATGTTCCCGAAACCTTTTCCCACTTTTGGAATTTCGATTTTGCGCCAGAAACAGCTTTCAACGGCACTGTATCATTCGCTACATAAGATGAATCATAATTGCGAGTATTTTCTCCAACATAAGCTTTTCCGTCCCCCACGGTATCAGCATTCACCTTCAAAGCTTTGGCCATCTTTACCGAAATCGTATCGCCATAATAGGTGGTATTGCTCTGATTGAGTAAAAAATAACGCGATTCACCAGCAGCAAGCGAATATACCATACGGTCAACTTCATGCGGAGTCGTCGTGGAAGAACTTAAACTAGAGTAAGTCGCACTTGTTGTAAAATCATGAATGGAACGAGATCTTTTAGCCTTTGTCACCAGCACATAAAGGCCGGCATCGTTTGCTTTATAAGTCAACCGTACACCATAGCCGGTTTTACCAATCAAGCTGCCATTAGAATAGCAGTTGTAAGGAGTATAAACATCCGTAAGGGTGTATATTTCGCCGGGTTTCGTGTCGTATGAAAGGGATACTGCATCCGAAGTCGGAGTAAACTTCGTTTCTATAGCCTTGGAATCTGCAAACGATCCTGTTCCGCTTTCAATTTTCCAGCCAACAAAATTTTCTCCACTATTTATGGGAGCAAAAACATCAAGCGGTGTATTTTTAGCAACTGTTTCTGATTCACTTTTTCCCTTAACAGTCACTACAGAAGTGTTTTCATCGGCGGCAAAGCCAAGTATTGTAAACAAAGTTATACACAATGATACAAAACGAATCATTTTAATCCTCTTCCAAGCAAATTTGCTCGTATAATATAAATTATTACAATTCGCAAGATGGCTTTGTAACTAATATTTTTTTAATTTGTGCCATATTAGGAGTAAAAAACAGGATAGCTATGTTTTTATTTACAAAAAACAATATAAAAGTAGCGTTGTTATTTCTTGGATTGTTTAATGCAGCTAACGCCGTAGAACTTAGAACGCTAGTTCAATTTGATTTCCCCGCTGATATAACCATCGAAAAAAAAGTTCGAGACGTAAAGGAAGAAAGGGTCTGGGCAACCGATCCGGTCTATATAGCAGGCGCAGAATTCATTTACGCGGCCGAATTCAGCCCCATCCACTATGGTTTCGGCTTTGCATTTAAAAGTTCCCAAAGCAACAATAGCGCGCAAGGCACCCCAGCCACTATACCGCTTTGGGCGAATTTTTCTTTCGGAGCATACAACAACCAGCGTCCATTTTGGCCCTATGCTATAGTCAGAGGCGGAACTTTGCTTCCTCTCACCACAAACGGCAACTGGTGGGAACGTCCGTTCAACTACTTCATCGAAGGCGGTGTCGGCGTGATTATGTCCTATAGCATCGGACTTGAAGTCAATTACAACTTTTCCTCGATGAAAAAATCTTACGTCGATAAAAAAACAAACTTCCGCGTGTCGTCAGGACG
This sequence comes from uncultured Fibrobacter sp., assembly GCA_947306305.1. Lineage (GTDB taxonomy): Bacteria > Fibrobacterota > Fibrobacteria > Fibrobacterales > Fibrobacteraceae > Fibrobacter. The sequence continues at coordinate 12,708 of CAMZGI010000010.1, read as the reverse complement.
ATTTGGAATCCAGCTGTCATTAGGCTTCGAGCTCTCTCGCGACAAGACCTACAAACCAAACGACAAGATTGACAACAGCGTCCAGTAGCATGGAGCCGTACTTTAACCATTAATTATATTTATCAAATGAAATCTTTTATAACTGATCTTCTAAAAAAACTTTCATCCCCTGGCAATATCGTAGGCATTGTAATCGCCCTTGCCATCCCCTTCCTTATTTACTTGGCTCCAAACATCAAGCACCGGGAACTCATCCGGCAGCTCGACTTGAACCTCCCACTCCCTCTCTTCGGAGTGCAGCTCGTCGCAGGCATCGTCCTTTTCTGCTTATTAAGCAAGGATTTCAGGGAATGGATCAAGAATATCCTCCCCGAAAAGCCATACAGCATCATGGCGCTTGTTTTTGCGGTCGTCATCTCGATTTTCGCATTCACGCAAATTGAAGCTCGCCACCGCGTCCAAAGCGACGAAAGCGTGTTCATGTCCGTGGCGCAGAGCATGTACTACAACCATGAATCCGGCACTTGCAACCAAGGCGAATTCGACAACGGCACGCTCAACTGCCATTCCACGTCAAACAGCTTCAAGACTAAAGGACTTTCGTTCCTTTACTATCTCGGCATGCCGATTTTGGGAACCGATCTCCACTGGATTTTCACCGCCGAAAGCTTGATGCTCCCGCTCAGCTTTTTGCTCATGTTCTTAGCCATTGTAGCATGGACTAGACAGCCTCTGCTCGCGTTTTTGGCATCGCTCCTCATGGCACTCCAGCCGACAGTTCTGTTCCAGTTCCGCGCAATGTCCGTCGAACCACTCTACATATTCCTCTCCGCCCTTTCGCTCCTCGTTTTCAAGTGGGCTTACGACAGGAACACAGTAAAGCATTGGGCGCTCCTCGCCCTCATCCTTGCATTCTTTGCGCAGACACGTCAAGAAACCATCTTCTGCCTCTTCGCGTTCATCCTCTTTGCGCTACCGCGTCTTCTCGACAAGCAAGATGCAAAGGCTCCCGTCTTTTTCGTAACGCTCTCGCTGTTCTCCGCACCAGCGCTCCTCACAATCAGCTACTTCCAGGGGTTCGGCTTCCAGGGCGGCGAATTCGAAGCACACGGGCATTTCTTTGAAGACCTCGCCAAGAACTGGGAAGTGATGACCATGAAGCTCGGGAAAAATGGAGAACTCGTCAATCCATTCCTCAGCTATTTCAACTACTTGTTTGCTGTCGGCGCAATTTACCTTGTCTATCGAGCCTTCGTCGATGCAAGAAAGAAAGACTTCTACTACCTCAAGATTCTCGCATTCCTGCTCCTTTACCACCTCCAGACCTACGTCATTCTCGAAAACGTTTCTGGCGATTTCAGCATCGAAATCAACCAGCGTTACAGCCTCGTGATGCTCCCGACCATGGCTTTTGTGGCGGCGCTCCCTGTTTCGCACTTTATCCAGTACATCATGACTCCGAGCGGCAGCAAGGTACAAAACGGCAAGAACGTCCTTATTGCTGGGTTAATTGCAGCCATCGCATTTACGGGCTGGACATTCCACTACAAGAGCGATTTCAACAAGAACATCATGTACAACCGCAACCACCTGACGATTGAAGAGCATGAAATTCTCACTTGGCTTAAGCAACAGCCCAAGACCGAGAAGTTCTTTATTTACGGTCGTCCGTGGCATTTTGTCGGTTACGGCATTTCGTCCATCCACTACGACAACGCCCGCAACATGAGCGATTCTCAAATGAAAGACCTCATCGAAAAGTACAAAGGCGAAGTCTATTACATCCGCGGACTAGACTGCTGGGACAGCCAGACTTACCACAAGAAGGCTGTGGAACACCGCATCGCTACGACCTGCGACGTGTTCGAACGCGAGATGGACATGACCGGAGTCAAGAACATCTTGATTACAAACAACTACTGGGTGCAAATTGCAAAGTTCAACGGACGCAAAAACTACAACCCCGAAAAAATAATCAAGACAAACGACCTCGAAGTCGTCCCTGCCGATTCGACTTCATCGAAGACAACAGCTCTCAAAGCCCATTACGAGCTCAAGGAACAGAGCAACGCTACCGCCAACTGGACGTTCTCGATTCTTGTAAACGATGCAATCGTCAAGAGAGGCAATTACAAAGAGGGCTCATACGATCAAGAAATCAGCATGGCTCAATTGCAGCCGGGCTTTAACCAAGTGCGTTTTGTCGTGCAAGACGAAGCCACACGCAGCAAGCTCGCCGACGTTTCCAAGTTCTACTTCGAAAAAGCAAATGGAGCTGTAGCTCTCGTCGATTTGCCCATCGAAAGCCACCAGCAAGAATGGGGACAAATGCACAAGAACGAAAGCATCGAAGGGCACAAGTTCAACGTGAACGGAATCCGTTACGAGAACGGCCTTGGAGTCCACACGTCCTCGACGACAGTCTTTGACATTGGCAAAAAATTCTCGAAGCTCAAGTTCTCTACAGGCCTTGACGACGAATCGTTGTGCAGCGAAGGCGTAGCTGTCGAAGTTCTCGGAGACGGCAAATCTCTTGCAAAGACAGAATTTTTCCAGAACGGCAGTCTGCAACACGTCGAAGCAAACGTCGCTGGAGTTCAAAAGCTGACTATCAAGACTATGCCGAAGGAGAGTATCAATTGCAGCCATGTCGATATCATCAACCCGGTGGTAGTGCCGTAGCGGCGTTGCCGCAGTTGGCAGAACTTAGTTGGCAGATTCCGGATCTGGTCCGCCATCTAAGCTCTAAGTTCTAAGTTCATCACTTTTCATTTTGCTATAATTCATATATGCTTTTATCTGTAATTGTTCCTGTTTTTAATGAAGAAGAAATCGTCGCGGAAACCTACCGCGTCTTAGAAGAAGAGCTCAAGGACATCGAACACGAACTTATTTTCGTGAACGACGGATCGAAAGACCGCACTCGCGAAATCGTCGAAAGTTTGCTGCCCCAAAACCCGAATAACAAGATTATCAACTTCAGCCGCAACTTTGGGCACCAAGCCGCATTCAGCGCAGGTCTCGACCACGCCCAAGGCGCTGCGGTCGTCATTATCGATGGCGACTTGCAAGACCCGCCAAGCCTTATCCCTGTGATGATGGAAAAATGGCGCGAAGGCTACCAAGTTGTTTACGCCCAACGCAACAAACGCGCAGGCGAAACGCTCTTCAAGCGCTTTACCGCATTCTGCTTCTACCGCCTTATCGGCAAGCTCACAAGCATCGACATTCCGCCTGACACCGGCGACTTTAGGCTCATGGACCGTTGCGTCGTGAACCAGCTCAAGAACCTCCCCGAACGCAGCCGTTTTTTGCGCGGACTCGTCTGCTGGGTCGGTTTCAAAAAGATTGGCGTCAAATACGACCGTGCTGAACGCACCGCAGGCACATCGAAGTATCCGCTCAAGAAGATGCTCCGCCTTGCATTCGATGGCATCACAGGATTCAGCTCGGCTCCGCTTAAAATCAGTTTTTACTTGGGACTTTTAGCAACCATCGTCGGTTTTGGCGTTTTCATCTGGTCTATTCTCGAAAAGTTCTTGAGTCCCGCGACAACGGTTCCCGGCTGGGCTTCGCTCATGACCGCCATCGTGTTCTTTGCCGGCGTACAGCTTTTGACCATCGGCATTCTCGGCGAATACATTGGCCGCATCTACGACGAAGTCAAGCAACGTCCGCTGTATATTGAGGATAAGGGACGAGAGATACCAGACGAAAGAACGCCCGCAAGCGGGCTACAGACGAAAGGCGAAAGAGAGGTTACTGGCGACAGGGGTCAGGCATCAGGAGAATAATCGCGGCAGAGCCGCCTTATAATGGATGCATAAAAAAAAATGATACTTGTCCCCCCCTCAAAACCTACAACCTGATACCTACAACCTAATACCTAAAAATGAAAAACAAACTATTCGTCATGAGTGCCGCTAGTGGTGCGGGCAAGACCACTCTAAAGGACCTTGTTATCAAGGACTTCCCAGATATCAAGTATTCCATCTCGGCAACGACACGCAAGCCACGTGAAGGCGAAATCGATGGAGTCCATTACTTTTTCAAGACCAAAGAAGAATTTGAAAAGCTTATCAAAGAAGATGGCTTGATTGAATGGAACGAAGTCCACGGCAACTACTACGGAACGCCCAAGAGCTTTGTCGAAAAGACTCTTGCCGAAGGGAACCGCGTACTCTTTGATCTCGACGTGTTTGGTAAAATCAACTTCGACAAGGTTTACCCTGACGCAACCGGCATCTTTATTTTGCCGCCTAGCGAAGAAGAACTCGAACGCCGTCTCCGCGGCCGCGGAACAGACAGCGAAGAAGTCATCCAGCTCCGCCTTGCAAATGCAAAAAAAGAAATCGAATTTGCAAAAACACACGGCAAATACGAATACACCATCGTGAACGACGACTTGCAAAAAGCAGCAGACGAGCTTCGCGCTATTTTAAAGCAGAAGTAATACTTTGCACAAATTCAACAATTGCATTAGCAATTACATAATTTACATAGCAACGTCATGGCGGACTAGATCCGCCATCTTTTTTAGAATGCTAAAGCAAGTCCTAAGCCGCCCTGTTCTGTCGGCAGAACTTGAACTGAAAACGAATTTTTCGCATCGACGCTTTTGTTGTAAATTTCAATAGCGGATTTCGAATAGTTCCCCGAAATATGCCCTAGCAAAATTGCTATTGCAGCAGTCCCTAATCCCCCAAAGGTAAGCGGCTTGCCAATACGCTTATCGCCATCAAGCCAAGCCACGATTCCCCAACCCAATGCGGCACCGCCAACACCAGCCAAAATGGTTCCCGGATAATAAAAAACTTTTGCCATACTATATTCACTCGCCGCTTCAGGATTCGATTCGATAGCCGCAGCAATAACATCTGGAGTCACCTTAAGGTCTCCAATATACCATTGCATTTTCTCATTCCACTTTTTTCGATAATGCGAAATTTTGCCCTTAGGGATTTGATCGCCGGAATAACCATCAGCCAAAACAGGTGTCGCAAGCATCAACAGCGATAGCAGCACAGCATAAATCGATAAACGCATAAAATATCCTTTGTCGAATTTATCTTAATATAGATAAAATCAACCGCAAAAAACCGTGAAATCATCGTTCTTTGTTTCTATATTGATAAACGCTTTTAGACTTTAAGCAATTTTGCAGCGATCAAAACCATGACCATTTATTACCACCTTCCAGGGCTTTTTGAATTTTACGACCTTTACAAGGCGTTTCTGCCACTTTTCCGTGAACATCGGGAACATTTTTACGACTGGTGCGAAATTGGTTCTATATATGGAGCCCCCAAGGATTGCTTATGGGGAGGAGGACGTGTCGGATTTGGAGAGGCTCAGCCCAAAACCGTTGCAGAGCTCATGAAAGAGTATAACATTTCGGCACGTCTAACGTTCAGCAATTCTCTGCTTAAAGAAGAACATCTTTCAGACAGCAAATGCAATGCATTGTGCACCCTGTTCGAAAAGAATGGCGACGTTCAGAACGGAATCATCATACATTCAGATTTATTGCTAAACTACATTAAAACAAAATATCCCAGTTTTTATTTTGTTTCATCGACAACAAAAGTGCTAACAGACTTCAATCTGTTTAAACAAGAATTAGAACGCAACGAATTTGATTACGTTGTCCCCGATTTTAGACTCAATAAAAAATTAGACAAATTAAAAGCTCTTTCAAATGAGCAAAAAATAAAAGTCGAATTCTTATGCAATGAGTGTTGCTGGTTTAATTGCCATGACAGAAAGCGATGCTACGAGAACGTCAGCCAAAAAAGCCTTGGCGAAGACAGTGCAGACCATGTTTGCGTTTCGCCTACAGCAAAAAGAGGCTACCGTTTTTCCGATGCCATGAAAAATCCGGGATTCATCGGAATTGACGATATTCAAAATGTCTATGCGCCAGCAGGATTCCGTCACTTTAAAATTGAAGGACGCAGTTTAGGCAGTGCCATCATTTTAGAATTTCTGCTTTATTATATGACAAAGCCAGAGTACCAGCTCAAAGTCAGAGAAGAAATTTATTTAGACAGTTCGTTAGATCTATTTTAAATACAAATTCAAAAACGACATTACATCATTCGAAACTGACTTTAATTTCTACACCGCGAACCCACGGCTTGGGGGCATTTAAAATCGGTGCAAGTGCCATGCGTACAGATGCAAGGTTTTGCGTTTTTACATACAACTTCACCCAATAGACATTTTGCACTTTGGGGACAAAGGCATCGACGGGTCCCAAGACCGTCAAAGAAGAATCCTTACGCAAAATAGTTTCAAGACGATCCACCGAATCACGAAGCAAATTTTCGTCACGCGAACCGCAACTAATTTCAACTAATTTGCAGAACGGCGGATAAAACGCCAACTGGCGATTTGAATTTTCTAATTCGGCAAAGCCTTCAAAATCATGGCGTATAGCAAACTGCATCACGGGTTCTGTAGGATTGAGCGTTTGAATAAGCACTCGCCCACCACCTTCGGCACGTCCCGCACGTCCCGCAGTTTGACTCAACAACTGGAACAACTTTTCCGTCGAACGGAAATCAGGAATGCCTAGCCCAGAATCTGCTCCGACAATTCCTACAAGTTTTACGCCGGGAAAGTCATGGCCTTTTGCGACCATCTGCGTTCCTAGCAATATGTTATATTCACGTTCCCTAAATGATTTCAGAATTTTTTCAACAGCACCTACGTTTTGCGTCGTATCGCGATCCATGCGAATGACTTTTGCATCAGCCACCCATTCTTGAATTTCTTCTTCCAATTTTTCAATCGCGCCGCCGACAAATTCGTACGTTTCGGCACCGCACGATGGACACGGTGTATTCACTGGATACAACGCCGCGCAATAATGGCACATCAACGCATTATATTGTTTATGATAAACTAGAGGAATATGGCAATGTTTGCAATACAGCGTTTCGCCGCATTTAGAACAAACTCTAATTTTTGAATACCCACGACGATTCATGAGAATAATCGCTTGGTTGCCACTAGCGATGCACTCCGAAAGTTCATCACGCAAATCTGGCGACATAAGAACGCCCTTTTGTTGACGAACCTTGCCCATGTCTATAACGCGGACTTCGGGAAGCGGTGCAGACGTTGCACGTTTTTTTAGAGTCAATAATTTAAGATGCCCCGTCTTTGCATTGCGGAACGTTTCAAGACAAGGCGTTGCAGAGCCAAGCACAACAAGCGCTCCGTACTTTTGCGCCAAGTGGAAAGCCAAGTCACGCGTGTTATAACGCGGAGCTGGGTCTTGTTGTTTAAACGAAGAATCGTGTTCTTCGTCTAAAATCACAACGTCAAATTCAAACGGCGAAAGAATCGCGCTGCGAGTTCCGAGCACCACCCTTGCAGAGCCGTCAAGAATCGAAAGATAACCCGCACGCTTTTGCGGTGCCGAGAGTGCAGAATGCAACACGACTACAGGAACTCTCAAAAAGTCTTCGAACCGCGAAGCCGTCTGCGGAGTGAGTCCAATTTCGGGCACAAGAATGAGTACACGTTTATTTCGAACAAGAGCTTCTCGCACTAATTCCTGATAAACTCTCGTCTTGCCGCTACCCGTCACGCCATGCAGGAGCGTTCCGCGAAAACCGTCTTTGTCCAAATCTTCAATAAGACTGGCTAGAGCCGTCCCCTGTTCTTCTGTCAAGGGAGGTGTCTCTGGACAAACTCCATTTTGAATCAAATCAGACGTGGACTCCCCGTCCGAGCTTGCATTTTTTTCAGCAAACAAGGCATCGAGGAACTTGTCAAAATCGGCTGGCCAAAACACGTTCAACGCCCGCATGGGAGTCGATATATAATACTTCGACACCCACTCCAGCGATTCCATATAACGTTCAGAGAAAACATAGCCCGACTCGTGCGGGCATGCATACCGGACATCGAACTTGGGCTTTTCGCTGTGGACCCTGCTGACTAGAGCGAGCGTAGGCTTACGGTTTGCAAGTTGCACCCAAACGACGCTACCCCGAACAACATCCACGCCTTCTGGCACGCCGTAAGTGAAAACCGAGGGAGACAAAGGAATATATACCTCGCAAAACCTCGAAACAAGCGCCGAATTACAGCGTTCTTTTACAATTTCTGGTGCCTTTGTCTTAGGAATTCTTTTTGCCACGGGGGCAAAGATAGTTATTGTATGTAAATGGGTGTAAAATTGTGCTGTTTTTTTTACTATAACTTTTTTTTTAGTTAGATTATGCTATACGGAGCCGTGAAGCTCCGCCTACCTTTGGAGATATTATGAGCTTTTTTGATGCATTTAAACCGAAATGGCAAAATTCCAACCCCGCAAAGCGTATCGACGCGATTAACGAGCTGGATGAACTCAGTAGTCAAGATATTGTCGAACGAGTAGCCCTTTCCGATGATAATGTTGAAGTTCGATTGGCTGCAGTTAAAAAACTCGCAATTATTAAGACACTTCAAGATATTTCTACGAAAGACAGCGATGGGAGCGTACGCCGCTTGGCAGAAGCAAGAGCTTTCGAAGAAATCGTCAAAAAGCTTAAAAACTTTAATGAAACGAACTTGAGCGACGAAGTCCGTAGTTACATCGATGCCATCAAGGACACACGCCATGTCGAAGACGTGCTCAAGGCTACAAACAACATAAATCTCAAAAAAGAATTGGTCAAGCAGTGCAGCAAGCAGTCCCTGCTCGCTCAGATTGCAACTCGCGATTCTAGCGAAGAAATCGCACTGGATGCCGCAGACCGCGTCACCTCGGAATCTCTGCAAGCCGACCTCATCAAGAGCTCCAAGCATGTTTCCGTCCGCAAGAAGATTTCGGACAAAGTTCGTGCAAAGCGTGAAGCCGAAGACAACGGCAAGAAAGCAGCAGAACTCTTGCAGAGCAAGCGCGAAGCATTGATCAAGCAAGCACACTTCCTTGCCGCTCAAAAGGACGCATTTGCAACCAAGCCGCAGTTCGAAGCTTTGATGACCGAAGCTTACGCACTTGGCATGGGCGACTCTGCCGCTACGCTCAACGAAATTTATGCAAGCTTCAACAAGTTCTATGACGAAGCGAACGCCGAAAAGATTGCAGCAGAAAATGCCGAAGCCGAAAAGCAAGCTAAGATCGCTCACTTGACCGAAACGCTCGCTGAACTCGAAGGCATGCTCGAAGCTGGCACTACAGAAGAAAACGCCGAACGTGTGAACGCCATCGTCGAAGAATGGAACGCCAACAAGTCCATCATGGATGCAGCTTCCATCAAACGCTTCAACAATGCCTACTTCAAGTCGCAGGAAGCCAAGAAGATTGAAATTCCTCCGGTCGAATCGGGCAATGCCGAAGAAGAAAAAGCAATCCGCGAAAGCCTTCTTGAACGCCTCAAGGCGCTCTCCGAAACCGAAATTGACGAAAATACGGGCAAGCACTTGCATGCAATCGTCCGCGAATGGGAAAAGCTCGTCCTCCTCGAAGGCGACGATCCGATTCTCCAGGCGTACAACGCACTCCGTACCAAGTTGAACGAACTTATTACGGCTTTCAACGAAAACGCCCAGAAGGTTATCGAAGAAAATTCCAAGAAGCTCCGCGTGCTCATCGAACGAATCCAGAACATCGACGAGAACCAGGAATTCCGCGAAATTCACAAGATTCTCCGCGACACCTACCAGGAATGGAAGGAAATCGTTGGCGAAAACAAGTTCAAGTATCACGATCTTTGGCAGGAATACAAGATTGCCACATCCCGCTTCCAAGAAATGCAGCAGTGGGAAAACTGGCACAACGAAAAAGACCGCGACACGATCATCGAAGAAATGGACGCTCTCTCCAGAGAAACGCCAAGCCAAGCTGTGCTCGCCAAATTCCGCGAACTCTGCAGCAAGTGGCGTGAAATCGGCCCCATCTCTGCAGCTAAGTTCCAGGAATACAAGGATCGTTTCCAAACTTTGGTCGATAAGGTGAAGGAAAACTGCGCTCCGTTCATCGAAGAACAGAATGCCGAACGCCAAAAGAACTTGACCGAAAAGGAAGGTCTCTGCCAGAAGGTCGAAGAACTCGTCGCCAATGCTGAAATTTTCTGGAAAGACAAATTCAAGGCAGTCCAAGAAATTCAAGAAAACTGGAAGAACATCGGCATGGTGCCGAAGGAAAGCTTTGCAGCACTCAACAAGCGTTTCAAAGACGCTGTAAACGCCTTCTATGCCCAGCATAAAGAAAATGTGAAGCACGAAGACGAAAGCCGCGAAGCGAACTACGAAAAGAAAGTCGCACTCTGCATCGAAGCCGAAGCCATCAAGGATTCGACCGACTGGAATGCAACTTCGACCAAGCTCAAACAGTTGCAGGACGCTTGGAAATCAACCGGTCCTGTGCCCAAGAGCAAGTCCGATGAAATTTGGACTCGTTTCCGCACCGCATGCGATTCCTTCTTCGAAAAGAAGCGCAACCACTTTGAAGAAATGGATGCCGCCAAGCAAAAGAACCTCGAACAGAAGCAAGCTCTTTGCGAAAAGCTCGAAGCTCTAGACTTGAGCAACATCACTCCAGAAGTGATTGAAGCATACAAGTCTATCGATGCCGAATGGAAGACCATTGGCATGGTTCCGAAAGAAGCTGTCGAATCCACCAACGATCGCTTTAACGCAATCGTCAATAAGATTGTGGCTAAGATGGCTGAATCCGACCCGGAACTTCAAGCTAAGATTGCAGAAATCAAGAAGAAAAAGCAAGACTCCATCGAAAAGGTTCGCCAGTTCGCAGAAAGTGCTGGTTCCAACCAGCTCGCCGATGCCGTCCGTGAAATTCAAAAAGAATGGGTCACGCTCGGATCTTGCGGTGATGACGATGCAGAATTGCAGAAAGCATTCCGCGAAGTTTGCGACGACTTCTTCACTCGCCGCCGCGACCAGCTCGACATTCAGGAACAAGCACGTCAGAACAATTTGCAGAAGAAGATTCTCCTCTGCGAACAGGCAGAAGACTTGCTCACCGACTTGAACGATCAGACGGTAGTCGCCTCGATGAACAAGGTCAAGCATTTCCGCCGCTTGTGGAAGGAAGTCGGTGCAGTTCCTCGTGAACACTCCGAAAAGATCTGGAAGCGCTTCAATACGGCTTGCGATCAGGTGTTTGCCTTCGGCCGCAAGGACGAACCGAAGAAAGCCGAAGAAGCCCCCGCAACGGCTACAACCGAAGCATAAGCCTACATTAAAAACGCAATTGAACATCTCTGCCTCTGCGCAGAGATGTTTTTTAATTAAAAAGCGTCGGCCAAGGAATATTCTTCGCAGTAGCGTGCAAAACGAGAGCCGCAGCGGCAAGCTAGCTTGCCGATATGGCCGAGTGAAGCCGCTGACGCCGTAGGCGTCCACTCCGAGCTGGGGCCCCGCCCGCATTTTGATTTTAAATAGAGCCTTTGGCGATAAGCCGCTTTTTTCTATCTTTGTGCTCGAAGGTAGCACAAAATGAAATTTCCTCCTTGGACAAGTGTAAGCGAAGCCGCCCGCCTTCTCAAAGACGGAGAAGTGGTCGCCATCCCGACAGAAACGGTTTATGGACTCGCCGGCAATGCATTCGAGCCCAAGGCTCTCGCAAAGATTTTTGCGGCTAAAGAACGCCCGACATTCGACCCGTTAATCGTTCACATCGCAGACATTGCTCAGCTTACCGACATCGCGAAAGACATTCCCGAAAGTGCATACAGGCTCGCCGAAGCGTATTGGCCGGGTCCGATGACCATCATCCTCCCCAAAAAGGATTGCATTCCCGACCTTTGCACAAGCGCCCTCCCCTCTGTGGCAGTACGCTTCCCAAGCCATCCTATCGCTCAAGCCATCATCAAAGAATCGGGACTCCCGCTTGCCGCACCGAGCGCAAATCTCTTTAAGCACGTAAGCCCCACGACAGCCGAACACGTTGCATCACAACTCGCCGACCGCATCGCAGGCATTGTCGATGGCGGCCCCTGTTCCGTGGGCGTCGAAAGCTCCATCATTTCGCTTGTCGGTGAACCGACAGTCATGCGCCCGGGAGCCATCACCCCCGAAATGTTCAAAGATATTTTAGGCGAAGTGAAAATCAAGGAATCTACATCCAAGCCTGGGCAGCCTATGCTCGCCCCAGGACAATGCGATACGCATTACCGCCCGCAAGTGCCGCTTTACTACGGAGAACTTCCCGCAGGTTACACGCTCCCCGAACACACGGTTCGCATTGCATTTGGAACGCAGCAAGGTCCCATTCCCGCTACAGTAAATTTATCAGCAACTGGCGATATGGTCGAAGCAACATCAAAGCTTTACGCCTTCATGCACGACCTTGACGACCCTAAATACGACTTGATTCTCGTTGATCCGATTCCGAATACAGGAGTCGGCATGGCTTTAAACGACCGCCTGAAACGAGCAAGCATTAAGCATTTTAGTATCTAGTTAATAGTTACTAGATACTAGTACTAGAACTTAGTGGTTAGTAAACAATGGTTGACTATAGGAAGGGCTCTGTCATGCCCGACTCCGATCGGGCATCTCCTGACTGTTAAAGGAAAATCCCTATCTCTTCGACTACGCTCAGGACCCTTGTAAGGTTGGTGAGCCCGCCGAACCAAAGTTCTAAGTTCTAAGCTCTAAGTTCTAAGTTCTAAATTATCTCTAGTCTAAATCACGCCATTTTACTGGCATCGCTGCGGATAGATTCGACCTTTCCAGCAAAGAAGC
>CAMZGI010000009.1 GCA_947306305.1 uncultured Fibrobacter sp. | reverse complement strand
CCCGATCCGGGGTGCCGCCAGTGCGGCGATATCGACCTTTGGGTCGAGGGCGGACGCAAGAGCGTCGGCAAGCTCTTGTATCAGCTGAAGCTGATAGACAGCATGCTAGAAGCTCATGTAGCGTGGCACCATATCCACTTGCCCAGAACTAAGGACGGTATTGTAACCGAAGTCCATTTCAAGACGGCATCGGCAAAGCAGTTTAGCGAACGCGCTCTAGAAAAGTATTTGACCAACGAAATTCTCAAATCGGAGCTTGTTCCCGAAGGCTTTTATGCGCCTTCGATCAAGTTTGCGTTGGTGATGCAGCTTTCGCATTTGCAGCAGCATATTTTTTCGAGCGGCATTGGGCTTAGGCATTACGCGGATTACATGGTGCTGCTCATCCATTCGACCGAAAGCGACCGCAAGGAAGCTGCCGCCGTTATCAAGTCGCTTTACATGGGGCATACGTGTGCCGCCGTGATGTGGCTGCTTGGCGAGGTTTTTGGGCTTGAGCGTGAGCGTATGCTTTGCAAACCTGATGAAAAAAGAGGAATGCGTGTTTTGAACCTTGCAATGCAAGGTGGAAATTTTGGAAGGATAGCGAACAAGCACGGGAATGCTTTTATGCAATGGCTTGCGTCTCGCAAACATAAATGGTCTTGGGTGACATTTGATCCGTTAAACGTAATCTGTAGCGAATTCAAGTATTTTTATACGACAATTACTTTGATTCCTGTACGAATAAAGCAGGGACGCATTAAAGCCCATTTTGAATAATTTCTTAAAACCCAATAATGGATTGTATTTTTTATTTTGGGTTACAAAATTACAAGTTTTTTTTAAATTTGCTACGAATGAGAAGTTGGGCTTTTTAGCCCTTTGATGTTTGCCATGAGTAAAGCATACACATCAATACGGATTGCACTGTTTACCCTATTGCGTTCAGCTCTTGGGGTTGCAGAGAATGTATCTGTACACCTTTCGCCAGAAGAATGGAAAAAGCTTTATATTCTCTCGAAGGGGCAGTCCGTGGTGGGGCTTGTGTGTGTCGGAATAAATAAGCTGCCAAAAGACCAGTTGCCGCCAAGGGAGTTGTTGCTCCGCTGGGTGACGTGTACCGAAGCTATCCGTGGCATGAACAACGTCATCTATAAAGAAGCGGCTCGCTTGACTGAGCTTTTTGACAAGGGCGGGTATCGGACGGCTATTCTGAAAGGTGCCGCCAATGCAAGGCTCTACCCTGATCCGGGGTGTCGCCAGTGCGGCGATATCGACCTTTGGGTCGAGGGCGGATGCGAAAAAGTTCTTGAAGCTGTTTATCAGGTTGGGTTGCTGGACAGGTCTGTCAGGCCGTTCATAACGCCATACCATATTGAATTGCCTAAGAACAAGCGTGGCATTGAAGTCGAAGCCCATTTTAAACCTGTGGCGGGGGTTACAGCCGCTGATTGCGGACTGCAAGATTATCTGATTAATGAGATTAAGAATGTTGAACTTGTTCCAGAAGGTTTTAATGTGCCTTCAATCAAGTTTGCTTTAGTGATGCAGCTTTCGCATTTGCAGCAGCATTTTTTGCTGGGTGGGCTTGGGCTTCGTCAGTATGCGGATTATTTTGTATTGCTTCTCCATTCGACCGAAAATGACCGCAAGGAAGCCGCTGCGGCTATAAAGAAGTTCCGCATGGGGTATTCATGCGCAGCGGTGATGTGGCTGTTGGGCGAGGTCTTTGGTCTTGAACGTGAACGCATGATTTGCCCGCCGAGTCGATTCCGTGGTAAAATGCTTTTGAAGTATGCTTTTACGGGCGGAGATTTTGGAAAGTACGAGATTAAATCCCAAAATAAAGTAGTGCATAATATTGTAGATTGTTTGCATAGATTGTCGTGGTTGCCGTTTGATCCTGCAAAAGTCCTTTATACGGAGCGGTGGTTTTGGCATGTGAAGCTTTCTGCAATCCGGTCGCGAATGAAGCGTCGGATATCAAAATTGCGTAAGGTGAAAAATGGCTGATTTTTTAGAAAAGTCTAAGCGTTATAAGGTGGCGGGGCACATTTTCGAAGTGTCTCAAGGAATTTGTGAAGGCTTCTTTGCCAAGTTCATGGATAATTACGCTCCATTTGTCGTGGACGAATCAAGTGACGTTGCTTCTGCAAGTAATTTGTTTGCGATCAAGGTGGAGCATTCCGATGAAATGCCGCAGTATAACGAGGATGTTTGCCAAGACGAAGAAGGTCAGCAAATCCATTGCGGCTCTATTGGCGAAAAGGCTGTCTTTGATTTTCGCTTGCGTGGCGAATTGACAGGCATGCTTATTTGCTCTAAGGATTACAAAGAAGCGTCTCTTTTAATTCCGAACGGAACTTCTTTTAATTTGTTGAAGTTTGCGGTCAACAATTCGTTGATGGTCTTGTATGCGATTGCTTCGGCGTCTTGCTATACGTTGCTCTTCCATTCGGCGGTCGTGAATTACCACGGCAAGGGCTACATGTTCTTGGGCAAGAGCGGTACGGGCAAAAGCACTCATGCAAGGCTTTGGCTCAAGTACAACGAAGGCTCGGAACTTTTGAATGACGACAATCCTGTAGTCCGCTTTTTTAAAGATGGCGAAAACTCTTACGCTCGCGTTTACGGCTCGCCATGGAGCGGCAAGACCCCGTGCTACAAGAACGAAGATTATCCGCTGGGCGGATTTGTGCTGCTTGCCCAAGCTCCGTTTAACGAGATTAAGCGTTTGCGTGGCGTGATGGCGTATGCGGCGATTGTTCCGCACATTTCGGGCAAACGCTGGGAAAGCGTGATTGCCGATGGGCTGCACAAGACCGAAAACTTGCTGGCTATGAACGTGCCTATTTGGCATCTGGATTGCTTGCCCGACGAAGGCGCTGCAAAACTTTGTGTAGCAAATATCGCACAAGATAAAAAGGAACCGTAATGAATCCGAGCGAAAAAAATGACGCTTTGATTATCTCTGAAGCGGTTCGCTTGGTGAACGAAGGTGTCGAAGTTATTTTTCCTGTAAAAGGGAGAAGCATGCTGCCTTTTATTATAGGCGGTGTCGAAAGCGTTTTGCTCACGCGTCCTTTGGACGTGAAGCCGTTTGATGTAGTGCTAGCCTATGCCGATAATTGCCATTATGTTGTCCATAGGGTTCTTTCGATGGATGAGTACCGCGTGGTGCTAATGGGTGATGGCAACATTGCCGGGCGTGAATATTGCAAACGCGAAGATATTTGCGCCAAGGTTACGCATGTTGTCGGGAAAAATGGACGCAAGCGGTCGCTGGATGCTCCGTTTAGGCGTTTTGCGCAAAAAATGTGGTTTAAACTTTTGCCTGTCCGCAGGTATTTGCTAAAATTCTATAAACTTTATCTTTTGTTGAAAAAATTTTAAAAGGAATTTTCGTATGCGTATTAAAAAAGGCTTTGTCTTGCGTGAAGTCTGTGGCGAACAAGTGATTATGGGCGAAGGCGTTGGCGCTCTCGATTTCGGGAAGCTCCTTTGCTTGAACGAAACGGCCGCATGGCTTTGGAAACGTGCCGAAGAAGCTGGCGACTGGACGGTTGAAAGCCTTGCCGAAGCTCTTTGCGGCGAATACGATGTCGATTCTGCACGAGCCTTGGCCGATGTGAAGAATATCGTTGCTGAATGGCAAAAAGTTAACGTGCTCGAATGAAATACATTTCGTGGTTGTGGAATAACACAGGCGGTTTCCGCCTGAATCTCGCTATCCGCATTTTCATTGGCATCGGGCGTGTTTCGCTTGGGCTTTTGATGGTGTGGCTCAGCAAGCATTTTATCGACGAGACGATTCGCAAAGGAAGCGATTCGGATGTGGTGCAGATGATTGCGCTTCTCGTTAGCACTGTGCTCGGCATGGTCTTGTTGAGGATAACGTATTATTACATGACCAATGCGGCGATGGTCCGCAAGTCCAACCGTTTGCGTTTGGACGTTTTTAAAGGTCTCTTTTTGCGTAAGCTTTTCGAAGGGGCGGAGCTGCATTCTGGCGATGTCGCGTCGAGGCTTTCAAAAGATATCGAGACTATTTCATCGACGGTGATGGAGACGCTTCCGCAGATGCTAGTAACAGCGTTGCAGCTTTTGGGAGCGTTCCTTTTGATGCGGTGGTTCGACCCGAGGCTTGCGTGGGCGTTGCTGCTGCTCACTCCCGTTGCGATTGTTTTTGGAAAGCTTGTTTCGCGTAAGCTCAAGGCGATGACTCTTGCCATTCGCGACCGCGAAAGCAAAATCCAGATGCAAGTGCAAGAGGGTGTCGAGTTCAACGTGGTGCTGCGTTCGCTCGAAAGCGAGTCGTGGGTGGCTTCGCGGCTCAAGGACATGCAGCGTTGCTTGGAACGCGAAGTGCTTAGACGCACGAGGTTCACGACGATTTCCCGTTTTGCGTTGGGTTCTGTGTTTGGGCTCGGCTATATGCTCGCGTTTGTGTGGGGCGGTCTTGGGCTCCGCGATGGCACGATTACCTTTGGCATGATGACGTCTTTTTTGCAGCTGGTCGGGCAAATCCAGAATCCGATTCTCTCGATTTTGAACATGGTGCCGCAGGTGGTGCATACGACGGCAAGCATTGACCGTTTGCAGGACTTGGATGCGTCTAAGGAGTCTGAGGAATCCTCGCGGTTGGCGATGGATGGCTCGCTTGGAGTTCGCGTTGAAGATGTCCATTTCGGTTATGCGTCCGGCACTAGCGATGTGCTCGATGGCTTTAGCCACGATTTTTACCCGGGCAGTAAAACTGCAATTATGGGGAAGACGGGCATTGGAAAGACGACGCTTTTCAGATTGCTGTTGGGCTTTATTCGCCCCAGTAGCGGCAGTGTGAAAATTTATTCGAAGTCGGCGGAATATGTAGTGGGCAAAAATACACGCTCCAATTTTGTGTATGTGCCGCAAGGGAACACTTTGTTGAGTGGAACGGTGCGGCTGAATTTGCAGATGGCTAAGCCCGATGCGACGGATAACGAAATGCGTGACGCTTTGCATGCGGCTTGCGCGGACTTTGTTTTGGATTTGCCCCAAGGGCTTGACTTTGAGCTGGGAGAACGCGGACGCGGACTCAGCGAAGGGCAGGCTCAACGCATTGCTATTGCCCGTGGGCTTTTACGTCCCGGCAACGTGTGGCTTTTTGACGAAGTCAGCTCGTCGCTTGACGAATCGACCGAGCACGAGCTCTTTAAGCGGCTCTTTGAAACGTACCCGGACAAGACGATGATTTTTGTGACGCACCGCGGAGCTATCTGCGAACTGTGCACTGAAACGCTTCGTTTTTGATTTGCCAAAACGGCTATTTTTTTATAATTATTGGCGGAAAACAGTTTGCGGACATCACCCTAACCACTGTCCACTAAACACTGTTTACTGTACTATGAACGCTGCTATTCTTACCAATGAATTCCCACCAGAAATTTATGGTGGTGCAGGTATCCACGTCAAGTTCCTCAGTCAGGAACTCTCCAAACTCTGCCACATCGAAGCCCGCTGCTTTGGCTCGCAGAACGATGATGCAAACAACATCCGTGCGATTGGCTTTAGCCAGAAACTCGATTGCGCTCCGGCGGACGAACGTTTCAAGAAAATTTTAAAGCCCTTGGACATCAATCTCCAGTGGATGTCTTCGCTCAAGGACATCGATGTAATTCACTGCCATACTTGGTACAGTCATTTTGGCGGCGTTGTCGCCAGTCGCCTTTTGCAGTGCCCGCTGATTCTCACGACGCACTCGCTCGAACCGCACCGTCCGTGGAAGGCTGAACAGCTTGGCGACGGTGGCTATAACATGAGCTGCTGGATTGAACGCACCGCTTACGAAGCCGCCGATGGCGTGATTGCCGTGAGCGAAGGCATGAAGCGCGACGTGATGAAACTTTACGGCGTGCCGGAAGACCGCGTGAAGGTCATTTACAACGGTATCGATCCGGACTTTTACAAGCCGACCTTCGACGAAGAAATCTTGAAGAAGTGGGGCGTAGATCCGAAGCGTCCGTTCGTGCTGTTCGTGGGCCGCATTACGCGTCAGAAGGGCATTAGCCAACTCATTCAGGCGATTCCGCAAATCGACAAGAACGCCCAAGTGGTGCTCTGCGCTGGCGCTCCCGATACGCAGGAACTCGCAGAAGAATGCAAGCATTTGATTGAAAAGGTTCAGGCTACGCGCGATGGCGTTGTTTGGATTCAGGACGCTGTTCCGCATACGGAACTGCGCGTGCTCTACAGCCACGCGACCGTGTTTGCGACTCCGTCGCTCTACGAGCCGTTCGGCATCATCAATCTTGAAGCCATGAGCTGCGGAACGCCGGTCGTCGGCTCTGCCGTCGGTGGCATTCCCGAAATCATAGTTGATGGCGAAACGGGATTCCTCGTGCCGCTCAAGGCGGTGTCTTCGACGAACTTTGAGCCTGCTGATCCCAAGGCGTTCCAGACGGATTTTGCTAACAAGCTAAACAAGGTGCTCGCTAATCCGGAACTCGCCAAGAAAATGGGCGAAGTGAGCCGCAAGCGTGCAATCGACGTGTTCAGCTGGAAGACCATCGCCAAGCAGACGTTCGACTTCTATCAAGAATGCATCGAACGCTACAAACGCGAAGGCAAGAGGTAGCGGCTTTGCCGCAAACAAAAAAGGTCCGCATTCAGTTTAACTGAATGCGGATCTTTTTATCTAGTAACTCATCCCTAGTAACTACTAACTAGTAACTAGTAACTAAAAAACTACATCTTCACGCTGCTTTTAGCCACGTACTTCTTGATTTTCTTGTCCCCAATCCAAAGCTTGCGATGGCTCTGGATGTCGGTGAGTTCCATGTCAACCTGATAGAAGATGACCTGTTCGCCACCTTCCTGGTCCACGACGGAGTTGATAGTGCCAGTGAGCATCAAGTCTGCTCCGATTTCCATGCCGGCATCTTTCTGCGTTTCTTCGGTGACGTTGCCCTGCTGGTCGGCGAGCTCGTCGCGGAGGTCGGCGCGTTCGTTCTTGTTGGCGACAAATTCAGCCCTGCCAGAGTTGATGAGGGCGCGTTCGATGTCCTTGATGAACGTTTCGACGCGGATGTGCTCGTGGCTCTTGTTGCGGACATTGCCAATCACGATGGTCGGGACGGAGCCTTTCTGCTGGGAGAACTGGTCGTACCACGGACGGCCAAGGCAATCGTTAATCATTTCGTCGGCGACAAGGCGGGAATCGGTGTCGTTCCAGCTGCCGGAAAGGTCTGTCACGGAATTGACATCGAGGCGGGTGACCTTTGTGTTTGAACCGCTAGAACATGCGGAAAGAAGTGCGACGCTTGCACAAAGTGCGAGGATCCAAATTTTTGACATTTTTTTCTCCTAAGTGGAATTGATACGTTCTAAACATACAAAAAAAACTCTCCCGAGGGAGAGTTCTTTGATAAAAGTTTCTTTTCGTTCACTTGTTTTAGCCCAGTGAACTTGAGCCTACGCCAATTCGCTTTATCTATTAGCGTTTTTTCTTCTTGCCCTTGGAGGTAGAAGTCGTTGCGTCGAGGTTCACTTCGAGCGTTTCTTCGCCTTTGACCGTGACCAAAGCTTCTGCGCTTCTGCGGTTGTTGCACTGAGCGCGGATCATGTGGTCGCCTGCGTCGAGGTTGCGGATAACGAGTTCTGCGCCATCGGTCTTGTCGGACTGTTCGCCATCGACGAAGATGATGCAGCGCGGCGGATTCGTCGTCACCTTGACGTGACCCTTAGGAATCTTGGTGCTGAAGTCGAAGTTGTTGCGGCTGTCCGTACCCGGCCAAATGTTCACGCGCTTGTTCACGAGTTCAAAACCCTGGTCAATGACGACGAGCGTCTGACGACCGGACTTGACTTGCAATTCCTTAATCGGGCTCTTGCCGAGGGATTCGCCACCGAGGAACACGTCGCTGTTAGGCGGGTCGGTAATGATGTTGATGGTTGCTGCTTTGCCGCGCGGAGGTGGGTCTTCTTCGTCTGCGACAGCGGATGTAAAGAGGAATGCCATCATCAAGGCAAAAATATACAGCTTTTTCATTGGAGGTACTCCTTTTTTGCGTGTACATGAATTATTACTACTAGAATTTAATCTTTTTTTGTTCGATAAATGTTAAACTGCGGTAAAAAGTGCGTAAATATTCGCCCTATTTAATTACCTTTATTCGTATGAAAGCACTCTACCAGAAAATTCGTAGCTTACAAGGTAAAAATTACGGTCTCTACAAGTCTCTTGCGGAGCGGTCTTGGGACTTTGGCGACTTTACGCTGGAGTTTTTGCATGTGCAGGGGGATCCGTTCGCTCCTGCTTCCCGTGTGCTGATAAAGTCGAGCTTGCAGACGCTGGGGTTTTCGGGCGAGTGGAGCAGTTCGTTCGAGCGTCGCTTGGCGTTGAGCGATTACCTGTACCGTAGGCTTGGAGCCTTGGTGAAAGAAAAGTACCCGGAGAGGGATGCGGCGGTCGTTTTTGACACTGCTGGACCTGAAATGCTGGTGCGGAATTCGCTGTGGGTCGATAATGGCGAGCTGCGTGCGTGCCTGCAAGTGCGTTTGCCGGGCGATGGCCGCAAGATTCAGGCGGAGGATGCCGCCGAGATTTTGACGATGGTGCTCCCGGACTTGGTGTCGGCTGGGCTTTACAATTCGGGCAAGTCGAAGCCGGAAGGCGTGGAACCGGAACTTTTGGAGCATTACCGCGTGCTTTCGGAACGCAAGGCGATTCTCGAAGAATTATACAAGCGTGATTTGGTCGCGTTTGTTCCTGACGGGGCGGTGCTTCCGCGAGCGTCGGGACTCAGCGAACTTCCGATGGAAGGGGCGATTCCGTTTGTGGCTCCTGCAGAAATGGAAGTGGTGCTTGACGTTTGCGGTCGAAAGATTCGCGGCATGGGGATTCCCAAGGGCGTTACCGTGATTTCGGGCGGGGCGTTCCATGGAAAATCGACGCTGCTGCAATCGCTCACGAAGGCGGTTTATCCGCATATTCCGGGCGATGGTCGCGAAGGAATTGTCGTGAACGAGTCTGCGGTACGTGTAGGCGTTGAAGATGGACGTAGCGTTCGCGGAATTGACCTTTCGCAGTTTGTTCGTGATTTGCCGGGAGGAATTTCGACGAAGAACTTTACGACGGCTTGCGCGTCGGGTTCTACAAGCGAGGCTGCAAATTTGGTCGAAGCGATGGAGTCGGGCTGCGAAGTCTTTTTGATTGACGAAGACTCGTCGGCGGTGAATTTTTTGATTCGCGATGTGCGTGTTCGTAAACTTTTGGGCGATGGTCGCGAGCCGCTTATCCCGCTGACAGACCGCATTCGCGAAATTCAAGGGCGTAGCTTTATTTTGGTGGCTGGCGCCTGTGGCGATTTTTTGGACTTGGCAGACAATATTATTATCATGACCGCCTACAAGGCGGAATGTGCAAGGGTGAATGGCAAGTCGGTCGATGTGAATTGTGCCGATTTGAACGAAACGGCTTTGGCAGGGGCGAAAGCAGTGGCGAACGCTGGCGGAAAGCTATCATCATTTGTAGAGCCGAGTGCCCGCAATTTTGCCGAATACGTGAAGCCTTTGCTTCCGGGGCTTCGCCCCGCTTCGGCTGTGGAACGCCAAGTAAAAGTAAAAATTTCTGGCGATACGTTGTTGCAAATTGGATTCTTAGTTTCGGATACGTCTAAGGCGGGCTCGCTGATTGACAAGCAGCAACGCTTGGGGGCTGGATTTATGCTCTTGAACCTTTGCCAAAATGCAGCAAGCAACAACGATTCTGCTAACAGCGATTCGTCGAAGTCCGTGACGATTATGGATAACATCAACGCTCTTTGCGAAAAAATCAAGAACGTCGGATTCCGCAATTTGCCGCAGGGCATGAGCCGTGAAATGAGCCTCCCGCGTGCCATTGACATTGCGTGCGTGCTCTACCGCTTGCGTGACGGAAAACGGTAAAAGTTAATTTGGGGTTTGGTATGGGTTGCTCGAATCGTGCATGTGCATTTTTAAGATATGCTTTTTGCGTATTCCTTTGTGTGTTTATGTGCGGCAGCGCTTTTGCGATAACAGCGAATCCGAATGTGAGCTTGGGAAAGCCCCTTTATGTTGCGGGGGCGATTAATGATAATGCGAACCCCAATGTCTATACCGATGGCAAGCTGGATTTTAACCAGGTTGAAGCGGTTTCTGATTTTGCGTTGAATGTGGGCAAAGGGCCGACAAAGCTTTTTATTATGTGGGATTCGCGCGGCGACGAAGCTTGGGCGAGCAGCGATTATGTGAATGCGCAAGGTTGTTTGCACAATTTGATGGCTAACGCGACTTTGCAGAATTTCAAGGTGATGACGTCTGCAAATTCGACGAACGGCGTGGATGGAGATTGGGATGTTGTTGCCGAAGTGGGCGAGAGCGTTGCTGCTTCTCGTGGGCTTGCGATTGATTTTAAGGGCAAGTCTTGGTTCCGCATCGTGGCGGAATCCCCGGTTGTTAATTTGGAAGAAATTGGGGCTTACGATATTAGCAATGGCGGGAACGACACGTGGTTCTTTATGGGGACAAGCATCACGCAAATGGGCTTAAAGCAGTTTGTCGTGGATTCGAATTTTTCGCAGTTGATTCATGCTCGTTTCCCTGATTTTTATCCGGCGATGATTCGCGGCGGCATTGAGTGCGTCGCAAGCCAAGGCGTTGCCGATGCGTTGAAATACTATGTGGAATACGCAGGGAACGTGAAGTATTGGGCGATTGAAATGGGCACGAACGATGCGTGGGTCGGAAACGATTATACTGTCGAACAATTCACGCGGAATATGCAGACGATTATTGATACGGCTAAAGCTCATGGGATTACGCCGATTATAGCGCGTATGATTGCGACAAATCCGGTTTATTGCGGATGGCAAGTCGATCAGGGTTATTTGGATGCGATTGACAAGCTCACGATAGATAATAATTTGCCGGCGGGACCTGATTTTTACAGCTATTTTTTAGCGCATCCAGAGGAGCTTTCTTCGGATGGCGTGCATCCCGCCAATCCTGTGGGCGGTCAGTCTATGCACCGTTTGTGGGCTGAGGCGGTAGCTCCTTTGTACAAGAACGGTTCTGCGGGAGTGGTGGCGAAAACTCGCAAGATGCATTTTGCTTTGCCGCAAGTGAAAGTCGAGGATCGTTCGATTACGGTTTCTAAAGTGAACGAGCCTGTTTCTGTGTCCGTTATCGATTTGACAGGACATCTTGTGTGGAACGGGCGGATAAGCCATGCTGACGGATCGTCCGGGACTTCTTTGCTTTTGAATGATGCACCTGCGGGGAATTACGTGGTACATATCCGTGGTGCAGCGACCTCTTATAAAACGAAAATTAAAATACGATAAATTGTGGTGGAAATGATTCGCCGTTTTAGAGGTGGCCTCAAATAATTTGACCTAAAAAACGTAATTTAAGGTCGTCTGCATTTTATATATTGCGAGTATGAAATTATTGAAACCTGTCATTTGTTTGTTGCTTGTGCTTGGTCTTTCTGGCTGTGCCGTGAGCAGAAACCCGAACCCCGTGATTCGTTACGGGGCGAATGTGGGTGCTTCGATGGCGTTGCCGGGCGTGGCTGTGTTGTGCGTGGCGGGTGCCTTGGATGACGAGGGGTCTTCTAACGATGATGTGGCTAAATTGGGCTTGCTAGGTCTTGGCGCTGCAGGCCTTGGTTATGCGGTGGGCGCAGTGCTGGGCGGGACGGTTGGGTTCTTTAAGTGGATGTTCAACGGGTTTGAAAACGATGATGTCGCGGAAAAAATTTCGATACCTGATTCTGCGATGCCGCCAAAAGAGAGTCCTCCTAGAGATTTAGAAGAAGATCGGTATGCTCCGATGACAGTTCGAGATGCTTTGGCTGATACGCTTTATTACGATATGTCTGAATAAAAAAGGTCCCTCGAATTGAGGAACCTGATTTTTGCAATTATTACTTCGCGAGGTGCAGCTTGCGGAGCGCTTTCCCTAAAAGTTCGTTTAAAATGTCCTTCGCGTCTTTGCTGCCAAGGTAACGCTGGACGATAAGCGTGAGCGTAAAGAGGGCGATGCCTGCGGCGCATGTGTAAACGACGAGCGTGATAAATCCCGTGTTGCGGACAAAATCACCTGAAATGTGGTCGAGTCCAACGGCTGCTGCAATCATAATGCCGAGGGCGACGAGTGCGCGGGCGATGTTGAGGAGAGCTTCTTTCATGCCGTCGGTGCCGTTCTTTTTAGCCCACATGAAAACCATCGAAATCACTTGGAGCAGAGCTCCGGTGGCTCCAATAATCGGGACGCTTTTGATGCCAAGACCTACTTCGGGGGCGCCGAGCAAAATGTATGCGGGGATGGTGGCGGCGAAAATGCCTGTGTTGAGGAGCGTGGGGATCCACATGCGTTCGCAAGCGTAAAAGCTGCGGACGAGCACGGCTTGCAAGCAAAGCCCAAGGCTGACGGGCAAGTACCAGCGGAGAATTTCTGCGATAGCTTCGGTCGTTTCGCGGTGGAACGCTCCGCGTTCAAAAAGGATGCGAACTGCAGGGAAGCTAAGCGCAAATACGGCGACTACAGCCGGTATGAGGATGCAGAACATGCGAGAAAGGCTCTTCCATATTTTGCGGTTGAGTTGCGGAAAGTCGCCTTCTTTGACGAGGCGTGCCATGTCGGGGTAGCTCGTGACGCTGACCGAGAATCCAAAAACGGCGACGAGCGTGTACATCACGCGGTAAGCGTAGTTGAGGCTCGAAATGCCGCTAGTGCCAAAGTTTGCGCCAAAGCTCCTGATGATAAATTCAAGGCCGAACATGGAACCTACGCCGAGCGACATCGGGAGCATCATCTTGAAGTAACGGACTATGTCGGGGTGCTTGGGTTCGCAAATAAGTTCGTAGTGGACTCCGCCACGTTTTGCTCCAATAATTTGCAATGCGAAAAATCCGATGAACGAACCAAGCGGAACGCCCCAGGCGAAGCCTGAGAGACCATAATCGTTGCCAGTGTATTTGGAGAGGGCAAGCCCAGCGGCACCGCCGCCGACTATCGCGATGTTGTAGATGAGGCCCGTAAGCGAAGGGATCAAGAACTGCTTGCGCGTGTGCTGCACTGCAACGAGGATGCTCCCTACGAAGATGAAGATTTGCCCCGGCAAGATGATTCTGCCATAGTAAGTCGCACGTTCCAAAAGTTCGGGAGTTACGCCATCGACGGTCAAAAGCGCGATGAGTTCTTTCATCCAGATGAACGCCGGAATCACGAGAATGAGGAGGGCGATTCCGAACGTGTTGAGCACGTTGCTAAAGAATTTCCAACTGCCTTTTTCGTCGCCAGCGACTTTGTAGCCCGTAAAAATGGGGATGAAGATGATGGAGAGGAATCCCGTACTGACCACGTGATTCAGAATGTCTGGAATCATGAAGGCGAGGTCGAGGGCGTTTTTTTCGAGCGACACGCCAGCGGCGTGGGCGAGGAGCATTTCGCGGAAAATGCCGAGCACGCGGCTTATGAGCATGCTAACGGCGACAATAATGGCAGCTTTATTCATGGATGTGTAAAATATAGAATGCTATAAAGTTAATTGAACCACAAGTTTATTTTTTTTATATATTTCGTACTATGAAAAAGATACTCTTACTCATTTCCTTCCTCGTTCTTTCGGCTTTTGCCCAAGGCGAAACCACTTCACCGGAGAGAACTCTCCAACGTCCTGTCTATAGCTTCCAAACGGCTGCATTTGGTCTTGGCTTCTGGAGCAACTATAGCGATGCCGAAACAAATCCGTCAAAGGATAAGGTAACGGCTTTCCCGCTTATCCGTTATGGACACATTTGGGAAATGACGTCGCATGGCGCTATCACGGCGATAAGCACTTGGAACTTTGAATTCGGCAAGTCTTGGGAAGTGCACGGCAACATGCTTTTGGGCGGCCGCTATGCTCCGCTTGAAGAAATGGTTTCTCCGTTTATCGGTGCCGGTATTGGCCTTGGCTTGCAGCTGGATTCCCACTTTGACGAATGGAACTATGGTGAACGCTGGGCTTTAGGTATGAGCATTGGCGGCGAAATTGGCGCATCGATTTTCCACAATTCCGCAATCCAGCTCGAAGTTGGCTTTGGCTTTGACATTGTTGCGACAGGTATTGATTTTAAGAGAAGCTTCAGCAGCTTTAACCTGTTCTTCGGTATCAACTACTAGTTTGTGTTGTGGCGGGCGCACTGCCCGTGAAACGAAAAATCCGGCTTAGCCGGATTTTTTTTATACAGCCACTTTGAAATCGTTTAGCGGAGTGCGGCGGCTGATTTTGCCTTGTTGCTGCAATCGCTCGACGAGAATTCCCGGACGCACGTGGAATAGCCCAGAAAAATGTTGGATGCAACGGCGTTCGCTAAAGCCTCCGCAGCAAATGAGCTCGCATTCTTCGGCTTCGGAAAGCGCCATGTCTTGGGCGAATTTCTCTGCTTCGATTTCTTGGATGCTCTTGATCGTGGAATTGCTTTGTGTTGAAGCTTGCTGCGCGAGATTCCCGACTTGCAGGCACGAGGTTCGCAAGGGGTGCATAAGCACATGGGCGATGGCGTGGAACAGTGCTTCGATAAATTTGGAATCGTCCATTTTGGTGGTCGTGAATTGAACGACGGGGCGGTAGCCTCTCCAGTAAAAAGCGCATGTGGGGCTTGGTGCCGTGAGGAACGGCTCGACTTCGATGTATTCGATGCCGCAGCTTTGGAGAGCTTCGCGAGCGAGTCTGCGGATGTCCTGCTTATGCAATAAGGAATTTGTTCGCAAAAACTTTAGGTTTGCAAAGAGTGCTTCGCGGTCGGGTTTGAAATCGTTGGTAGAGCGTTTGACGCGGAGTTCGCCTAAGCGGATCCACGCCGCGTATGTTTGCGGATTTGTCGTGTGCAACGTGGCATTGTAGAAATTGTTGAATCCGTTGATGCCCCCGATGTTCATAAATCGGAATACAGCTAGAGCGATGTCGTTTTCTGTGATATTGGTCGGGATGTGTCCCATTTTTTGCAAGGCGCGGATGGGGAACTTGCGAGCCCACGGGAGTACGTTTTCAAATTCTGCGTTTTGATCGCTAGAAAGCTCGCTGGCTGTGACGTTGCCGAATGCGAATTGGAATGCGGTCGTTGCTTCGGCAGACGTGTGGTCTATGACGCTGCTGCGATGGTAACCAAGACGACGGAAAAGTTCGTCTTGCGTGATGCGCTCCCTTTTTTGAAGTTGCTTTATCGGTTCTTTCAAGCTCATACTGAAAAGATAAATAATTAACGTCCAAAGTGAATAATTTTATTCATCAATGCAATTTTTTGTGGTCCCTTTCAGCAATTCTTCGGGAACGCATTCTGCCATGGCTTCGTATGCACGGGCGCTGGGATGCAAATGGTCGCCCGAGTCAAAACCGCCTGCGAATTGTCGAGGGTCGTCGTGTCCGCGGACAGCCTTGTCGAAATCAACGCAACCGTCGAATTCGGGGGAGGTTCTGAGCCATTCGTTGAACGCCGTGCGGATGATGTCGCGGTTTTCGTTATAGGTACGCCAGCCGTAAATGGGGAGGAGCGTGCCGCTGTAAATTTTGAGGCCGAGTTTTTTGGCATGCGTAATGTAGAGCGAGCGTACGCCGTTGATGAGGTCGTCTGCGGTGGGCATGTCGCTCCAAGGGCGGAACTTGTTGACTTCGACACCGACCGGGTGGATGATGTCGTTGATGCCGTGCTGCACAATGACGGAGCGTGCTCCGGCCACGTGCATTTCGATGGGAAATCGCGTGGCCCCTTTGAGGCCGTATGCCGCGTAGGTGATGCAGCTGTATTCGCGCAGAATGCGTGTGCCGCTCACGGCGCGGCGGATAATCGAGACGTTGTTGAATCCTTCGCGTTCGCAGCGGAGCGTGAGGTAATCGGGCCAGTCTTGAGCTGTGATGGAATCGCCGAAGCAGACGAGAGCGAAGTTCTTTTCTTCGGTGAAGATGTCAATCGTGTTGAGGAAGTAAATCCAGTTTGTTTTGCGGGTGAGGTCGTCGGGGAGTGTTGCCGACTTTGCGAAATTCCCATAGCTGTATTTGCCGCCAGAAAGCGGCCCCGTGATGGCTGTGCCGGCGTTCATTTGTGTAAAGTCGCCAAAGTATAAGCTTACGTCAAATGTTTCGCCTGCGGTCACGTCGAATGCAATTTCGTCGCTCAAGATTTCCTCGCCAGCGGGGATTGTCGCGGATGGCTTGCCGCTAAAAGTAATTGTGCACGGGGTGTATTTTGGTGCGGAAGTCGCGTCGTTTGCTGGTTGTGCAGATTTTGCGACATACGCTTCGCTGATGGACACGGGTTCTGTGCCGGTGAGATTCGAAAAATGGAAACGCAACTTGTTCCCTGAAAAGCATGCTCGAATCGGATAGCGGAGCGTCAAATCCTTGGCGTAAGTGGCTTCTTTCCTGTCTGTGATGGAGGTGGCGTTGCCCCAGCATGCCACCCATTTTGAAAAATTCTTTGGCATGTGCCAATTATAGATATTTTGGAGATGCTTTGCTAGGTGGAGGCGTGTTTGCCAATTAGGTGTCTTGATATAACAAAAATGTCCTTCAGAAGTCCTTTGCGCCCATTTTTCGTAAAGTTCGTTTGCGCCTTTTTTGTAAATTATAATCATGAAGTTGAATGCTAAGATTTTTGCATTGGTTTTGGGCGCATTGTCTTTGGCGCATGCCGTAGATACATTGCAGGTTTTTGTATTGCGAGTGCAGTTTAAGGAAGAATCTCCGAACAACTCGCTTACAACGGGTACGGGCCGATTTGATTCTGATACGGCGACGTATAATTTGGATCCATCGGGGAGCCGCAAAAGTGTCCATTATTGGAGAAAGCACCTAGATTTTGCGAATGCCTATTATCAGGCGGCGAGTGGCGGTGAACTTGTCATCACGGACAGTATTTTGCCCACGGTTTACGAGCTGGACAAGCCGATGATCGACTACAATCGCACGCAGAAGCTCAAAGGCGAAAAGACCGCCGAATACGACGAGGCTCGCAGCCGCGACTACTTGCGTTTTATTTATGATGCCGTGATGAAGGCTCATAGCTCTAAAGATTCTCCGTTTAATATTCCGCTTTCGAAATCCCCGAATACTAAACGTGCGTTTATGATTGCGCATGCGGGGGCAAGCCGCTTGCTTGATGGCGGCAGCATGGGAACTAAGGGCGCGGATACTCCGGGCGACTTTTTGGACATTTATATCTCGCGTGGCGACTGGATTTATTTGCCGGACACGCTTCCTGGGGTCGTGATTGCAGAGGATTCCTTGAACAACGGCATTGTGCTGAAGGGTTCTGCGATTGACACGCTCAAGTCGATTATGGTGGTGAGCGAAACGGCTTCGCAGGATGGGCTCAACTGGGGCATTAACGGCATTGTGGTGAACCAGATTGGTCGCGAGCTTGGAATGCCGAACACGTACGACGCGGTGACGGGTATTTCTCGCTTGGGTTATTACGATATGATGGACTTTGCTGGCTACAGCGCGGGCAACGGATTCTTCCCTGTGCTGCCTGCGGCTTGGGAACGCGCTTACATGGGCTGGTCCAAGGTCAAGGAAGTGAGGCCTACGGCGGGTCATCCGGTGACGGTGGATATTGCTGCGGCTGGTAGCGGTCTTGGGACTGAGATTGTGAAGGTCGCTTTGAGCGCGAGCGAATATATTTTGATTGAAAACCGCCAGCGTTCTTGGAACAAGGACGGAATGGTGGATGTGATTCTCGGCGATGCTTTGCAGAACGACGAGACGAGGACGAAAACGGTTCCTATTGATAGCTTGAACACGGTGTTCGAGGATAGCATTTGCGTCAAGGGCAAGTGCGAACGCAATACTAAAAAGGCAAAGGGCCTTGTGCTTGGCGTGAGTTCTTTTGATGCGGGCCTCCCGGCAAGCGGTATCGCGGTATGGAAGGTAAACGACTGGTATTTGCGCGAATCGTTGCGTTACGGTGTGGCGAATTTCTGGGGTGGCGATAATTTCCGTGACCACCAGTTTGGAATTTCGCTTGTGGAATCCGACGGCATCTTGAGCATTGGCAAGACGTTCAAGAATGCAATTGGCGAAGACACTTACGATTACGGTAGCGGCACGGATTTGCTTCCGCATTTGCGTTATGCAAAGGATAAAAAGTTCGATACTATCAAGTCCATTTTGCCGACAGGCTACGCCAATACGGCGACGACGCAGGGCGGCTACACGGGCGTCAAGATTACGGTGGATGTGCCGAAGAATGCTCGTCGCGAAAAGACTTCGAACGCATTTATGGGCGATAGCGTGGTCAACTTTGCGGCTTCTGTGATTCGCGTGACGATTAGCGTCGATGATGGAAGCATTGAAAATGCAAAGTTCCCCAAAAATGTCGGGCTTGAAACGGCTGTGCGTGGCGCGGTTTTTGTCAATTACGAAGATGACGAAACGGGCAAGGCGATTGTGTTTGCGTCTAAAGACGGAACGCTCCAAGCGTTGAATGCGCTTGGCGATACGCTGTTTGTGTCGGATACTTCGGTGTCGCTTTCGAAACTTTCGATTAACGATTCTAAGGAAAATGTTCCGCTGTACCGCTTAGGCCCGAACTACGGCCCGCTTGTCGGGCTTGCAAGCAATGGCGAACGCGTTATTAGTTTGCATAAGGACAAGCTTGTGATGACGACGTTCAATAGCGGCATTCCGGAGCAAACGGTCTTGGATTTGAAGACGTACGCTAGAGGGCTTCCTGGCATGAATTCTGCAACCGCAGGCCCGATTATGTACAAGAACGATGTGTATTTTGCTTCGGATTCGACGTTGTGGACGGCCCGCTGGAATAATGACGGCTATATATCAAGAACGTCTATGAACAAGTTGCAAAACATGGTTCGTATTGATGACATGGCTCTTTGCAAAATAAAAAGCGCTTATAGAGTCAATGTTGACCAGCCCGATTGGGTCAGCGTTGGCGGCGGGCATGTCCATATTCAGGAAATGATTATAGGAGATGGCAAATTTGATTCAACGCCAGCTTATGGAAAAGGCAGAACCGTCCAAATCCCCAAGACTTATGCAGATGAAAAGTTCCGTGTAGCTTGCACGGACTTGGATCGCGATGGCTCGAACGAAGTGGTGGTGCTGGGTAGCCGTGGAACGGTTGCTGGCTTCAAGATTGTCGAAGGCGGCAATGTAAAGCTGATGTGGAATCGCGCTTATAAGCGTGGCGCGGCTGGCACGAGTGGTCTTTTGGACGAAACTTCTGGAATTGCGCTTGGCGACGTGAATGGTGATAGCTATCCTGAAATCGTCTTCTTGGGCGACAACTTGGTTTATGCCCTCGACCGCTTTGGCGTTCCTATAAATGGGTTCCCGGTAACGATTAGCCGTGGCTCTCCTGTCGTCGCATTCCACAGCGATCCTTTGATTGTCGATGTGACTGGCGATAATTTGCCCGAAATCCTTGTGCCGTCGAGCGACGGACTTGTGTATGCTTACACGGGCAAGGGCAAGCTTGTTTCGGAGAAATTCCCGATTGCCGCAGGCAGCAATGAAGCGATAGATTCCTTGTCGCAAGCGGTTCCGATGAGCATTTTTGTGACCGATGGCATCAAGAAATCTAAAGGTCCGGAACTTTACGCATTCCATAGGAATTCTGTGTCGGCGTTCCGTTTGGACAAGGCTACTGACGGTGCCGAATCGGCTGCGGCTGCGTGGTCGCTCCCGGCTGCGGGCAACGAACGCTTGGGATTCTTTGATGCAAACCGCCTTGGCGATGTCGAAGAAGTCAAAGCGAAGGACGAAATTTCGGACTTCTTCATTTACCCGAACCCTGTTCGCGGTGGCGATGCGAAGGTGCGTATGGAACTGGGAGCAACGCCGCAGTCCATCAAGCTTGAGCTTTACGATATTACTGGCTTGTGCGTGTTCAAGAAGAACATTACGGGTGGCGTGGCTGGCATGAATCAGGCTGACCTCGACTTGCGTAATCTTGGCAGCGACGTTTATACGGCTCGCTTGAAAGTCAAGTTCGAAAGCGGCAAGACAAAGCAAAAGCTTTACCGCGTTGGCGTTGTGCGTTAGCCATAATGCAAGGGGAATGTCATGGTTCGCTTGAAACTTTTATCGCTACTTTGTTTGGTACTTGTGTTTGTTGCATGCACGGCAAGTGGCGAGCCTGTTGAGGGCGAATCGTTTATTCCCGCCAATAAAGACGAGTCGTCTGCTTCTGTTTCGAAATCTTCGTCTAGCCAAAATACTCCAAAGATCGATTCGACGTTTTTTGGCATGTTTGATTGGGTTAAGGTTCCCGAAGCGTCGATTACGCGTGGAATCAATTCTTTTGGCGTAAATTCGTTCTTTATTGCGACGACCGAAGTGACCCAAAAAATCTATAAGCTTATCATGAAAGATCTCCCGACGCAGTCCAAGGAAGGCGATGAACGAGCCGTTTCTAATGTGAGCTGGTATCGCGCGGCGCTTTTTTGCAATGCAATCTCGAAGCTTTCTGGGCTTGACACGGCTTACGTTTACAAGTCGATTTCTAGAGATTCGATTTTGGTAGATTTGACCATTGATTACTCTGCGGCATCTGTGAGGCTCCCGACCGAAAACGAATGGGAAATTGCAGCCCGTGGCGGCACCACGACGACTTATTATTGGGATGTCGATGAAGCTTCTAAATACGCGTATTATGGACAAAGTGCAGGACCGGACTCGGTTGCTCAAAAGTTGCCGAATGAATTTGGTCTTTATGACATGGCGGGGAATGTAGCCGAATGGGTGAACGACTGGTACGACGCTTATCCTAAAAAGCAGAGCGACAATTACACGGGACCCGTCAAGGGCGATTACCGCGTTGTCCGCGGCGGCGGCTGGTCGGACAAGGTAAGTGACATTGCTCCGAAAGAACGTGGAAAGCTGGACCCGGCAGCATCCAAGGTGACCCTTGGCTTTAGACTGGTCTATTCAGCTGGATTTTAAAGTCCCGCTCCATTTTTCTTGTTTGAAATTTTTTAGATTTCTTGGCATGAGATGTGCCTTTGTAGTCGCCGCAACGCTTTGCGGGTTTTTTGTTGGTTGTTCCGAAGAAAAGAGGGAGCCGCTTCCTGATTTGCCGCCTATAGAAATTCCTGCGGAAGTCTATGGCTATTATTCGGGACGCATGCCCTGTGACGACTGCCAGCAACGAGGGGTGGCTATGGATTTGCTCAACGACGGAAGCGCTTTGGTCGTTGAAACGGTTTTGAAGGATTCCGCTCAAGTCGATACGCTCCGTGGCACGTTTACGTATGCCGATAGCATTTTGCAGCTGAACCTTTCGGACAATTCTATCCATTGGACGTTCAAGCGTGACAAGGTGGGCAATTTTGCTTTGATGAAGTCGGGAAGCGTTTATCGCGATGAAAATGGCATGAAAGCCGTTCTGGTTCGCTTCTATAAAAAAATTAAACTGTAATGGCGGGGGAAAATGTTTACTGCGTTAATTGCCGATGACGAACCACTAGCCCGCATGCGTATGCGGTCTTTGCTCGATGCGTATTCGAGCGAAATCGAAATTTTAGGCGAAGCCTCTTCTGGGGCGCAGACTATCCAGAAAATTCATGAACTCGATCCCGATGTCGTTTTTTTGGATATCCAGATGCCCGACATGGACGCGTTCGAGGTGCTGCGTTCGCTGAACGAAGACGATATCCCGCTGATTGTCTTTACGACTGCTTACGATAATTTTGCACTGCGCGCGTTCGAAGAAAATACCGTCGATTACCTGCTCAAACCGATTGACCCTGAGCGTTTGCAGGCGACGATGGCGAAGCTCCGCAAGCGTATGCCGCACGAAGGTGGACTTGGTGTCCCGGCTGATTTTTCGTGGGAAAAGTTCAAGGAATTGATGAGTTCCAGCTCGCTTTACATGCAGAGGTTGCAGGTAAAATTGCCTGACCGCATTTTGCTTGTGAACATGGACGAGGTGATTCGTTTTCAGAGCGAAGAAAAATATACGACTGCTTATACCACGACTTCGCAATATGTAATTGACCTCACGCTTGTAGAGCTGGAAAAGCGTCTTGACCCACAGCAGTTCGTTCGAGTTCATCGTGCGCATTTGGTCGCAATCGACTACATCTCGGAAATTAGAAAAACAGAAAGTGGCCACTTGTGCGTGGTGCTGCGTGATAAGAACAGGACGCAGATTACCGTGAGCCGTAATTTTGTAAAAACAGTTAAGAGTCTGTAATTAGGAGATTCGATGGAACAGACACCTCCAAAAAAATCGATGAAGAAATTTTTGAAATCTTTTACGCGTGAAATCATTGTGCCGGTTTTGCTTGCCTTGATTGTTATCCAGTATGTGATTCAGGCGTTCCAAATTCCGAGCGGCTCGATGGAAGATTCCCTCAAGACGGGAGACTTTTTGCTTGGCCTCAAGTTCACTTACGGTTCTCCGATTCCGTTCTCATCGCAGAAATTCCCTGGCTATGCCGATCCCGAACGTGGCGATGTCGTCATTTTCCGTTATCCGGGCGAACCTGAATATCCTGACAACAATCCTAAGCGTTACACGCATTTGTTCAACGCTCTCATGTTTGGGAACTATTACTGGGATCATTCTCCTGAAAATGGCCAGCCGCATTTGGTGCATTACGCCGATGGTCCGAAGGATTACATCAAGCGTTGCGTTGCCGTGAGTGGCGATACCGTGGCAGTGCATGGCGGCAAGCTTTACTTGAATGGCGTTCGTCAAGATTCGCTCCCTGCGTTTGGAAAGTGGACGGCTAGCGTGCGCACGTTCTCGCCGAGAGATGAAGTCGAACAGTTTGTCGTTCCGTCTCCGGGCGATACGCTCTACGTGGATTCGCTTCCGATGATTAAGCTTTGGTGGCTGCGCTCGCTCGTGGTTCAAGAAAATCCAGATTCGTCTGTGAGGCTTGAGCTTTCGCTGTTGCGCGATGGTCGCGAAAACAACAATTACGTGTTTACCGATTTTAGATTCCCTGTCGAAAACGATCGTGGGCTTTTGCTGAATGCGATGCTTTCGAGAAACCAGGCGGTGATTCAGCAGCGTTTGACGCTTGGCGATACGTTGTCTGGCTCCATGCCGTTCAGCTATTTTAGGGAGCTTGCAAAGATTGGGTTCTTGCCGATGCTCGACCCGCATGATCCGAACTTGAATAGCGGTTTTTCGCGCCCTGTGAGCTACACGTCGTTTGAAGGCTCGTTGTTGCAAGATCTCGAAGGCAATGTGAAGCGTTTGAACATGGTGGCATCTTCTGCTCAAGATGTTCCGGCTGATTCTACGGATTCGCTTGCAGCTGCAACTGAAAAGAATCATTTTGAAATCCAGCGTAATTTGTACTTGGGTTCCGAAAAAATCGACCGCTACGTCGTGAAGTCCTCGCAGTACTTTATGATGGGCGACAACCGCGACAATTCAGCCGATTCCCGTTATTGGGGTGTCGTGGCGCAGCGCAACATTCGCGCAAAGGCTTTTGTCATCTACTTCTCCTTTGAAAACGATGACCAAAAATTCTCTCTCGGAAATCCGTTTACTTGGTGGCGTATTCCATTCCGTATTCGTTATACCCGCATAGGAAAAATTATCGACTTTATTGAGTAGTAATGAAGTTTTCGAAGTTTGCATATTTCTTTGTGTTTAGCCTGATTCTCGTCGCGTGCGCGACGCAGGTGGCTCCGTCTGGCGGTCCAGAGGACAAGCTTCCGCCGCGTGTTGCCGCCGTGTATCCGGCTCCAAAGACTGCAAATCATCCGAACGAACTTTATGTGAAACTCGAATTTGACGAATGGATTAACGCTTCGATTCCGCGTGGCGCAATTTCTATTTCTCCGCCGATTGAAAAAAGGTTAAAGGCCGAAGTTCATGGGAAAACGCTGGAGCTCCATTCTCGTGCGGTTTTGGATACGGGAACGACTTACACGGTCACGTTTGCGGGCGGCATCAAGGACTTGCATGGGAACGCTTTGGCAAAGCCGTTCCAAGTCGTGTTCTCGACGGGGGCGACGATTGATTCGCTTTCGCTCTCGGGACGCGTGATGGTCAATGATTCCCTTGTTCGCAAAAAAGCATATCCGAGCATCGGGCTTTATTTGATGGGGCCTGAACGCGAGTCGAAACGGTTCCTTCAAAAGTACCGCGATACGGTGACGCATGTGCTGGATTCGCTTCCGATGCTTACCAAGGAAGAGCCGCTTTACCTCACGATGGCGGACAGCATTGGAAGCTTTACGTTTACAGGGCTTAAGGCGGGGCGTTACCGCGTTGTCGCTTTTGTCGATGGAAATGGCAACCATAAAGTGGAGCCTTCGTCGGAACTTGCGGGCGTTTGGGTGTCGGATTTGATTTTGGACGAAGCGACCGAAGATACGTTGTGGATTCCTCTTGCAGATCAGGATACGTCGTTTATGGAGCTCGATAATGTTTCGCAGCCGAATGCGAACGTGCTTGAAGCAAGCTTCACTCGCCATGTGTATTTTGATTCTGCCTTTGCGGATACGTCTAATTGCTTCCTTGCTTCGCCGAACGGCGATTCGCTTTATCCGCGACTTGTTTACCTTGGAACTTCGAAAGCTCCGCGTTTCTATTTTGACCCGAAGCCGAAAGAAGATATTATATACAAGTTTGTCTGCCTTAACGCGAAGGATTCGCTTGCTCGTGCTCTCGATACGGCACGGAACTACGCTGAAATCGAATGGAAAGAAATGGCTGCGGACACGATGCCTCCAAAAATTCAGTCGGTGTCTGTTCTTGGCAAAAGCAAAAATGCATTCCCGGACGATTCGCTTGTGGTTATTTACGACAAGCCTGTTTTGGATTCCGTTAAGGACATGTTCTTTATCGTCGAAGGGAAGGATACTGCACAAGTTGAAGTCCAGCAGATGGACCCGATTCGCTTTGTGGTGCTTCGGAAATCTCCGTGGCCGACCGATTCCAAGTTTAGCTTGTTGCGCGGATACCGCGATACGACGCTTGCGAAGGCTGATAGCAATGGAGTCCGCGATACTGTGATTGAAACAAAGTACGAACGCAAGCTCCAGTTCGAGACCGTTTCTAAGTTGAAGCTCGCTT
Source organism: uncultured Fibrobacter sp. (assembly GCA_947306305.1). Classification (GTDB taxonomy): domain Bacteria; phylum Fibrobacterota; class Fibrobacteria; order Fibrobacterales; family Fibrobacteraceae; genus Fibrobacter. The sequence continues at coordinate 3,068 of CAMZGI010000009.1, read as the reverse complement.
CGCTTGTCGGGATAATCCCCGGCGCTAAGACTGGTTCTTTTGTTCGCCTCAAGTCTGTGGAAACGGGAAAGTTTGAATATGCATCTTGCTCTGCTTCTGGCGCGTTTTCTTTTAACGGCCTTGTTGAGGGCGGTTACATTATTGATTATTATTATGCCGAAGAAGGGACGGACTTGCCTGATGGCGGGTCGCTCAATCCCTTCCGTTTCGGTTCTGCTTGGCGTGCCGCTCTTGATACTTTAAAAATTAAAAGTGGCGCGAATGAATTAGAAAAACTGATGCCGAACTTGCCGGCATTGCCTTAAAGGATGGATTAAGATGGACAAAATTCCTGCATTTGTGGCGCTTGATTTGGAAACGACTGGTCTTGATTTCGAGAAGGACGAAATCATCGAGGCCGCCCTTGTTCGTTTTGAAAATGGCGAACCGAAAGACAATCTCGATTTTTTAGTGAAGCCCACTAATGCCGAATTGAGACCGTTTATTGAAACGCTGACTGGAATTAGCAAGGCGGATTTGGAAGCTGCTCCCGACTTTGCGACGGTTGCTGGGCAGATTTGCTCGTTCATTGGCGACCTCCCGGTGGTGGCGCACAACGCCCTTTTTGATTCCAAGTTCTTGAAGCAGACGTTTGCCAAGGTGGGGATAAATTACGATACCCACGTGTTCTGGGATTCGCTCACGCTTTCGCGAATTGCGTTCCAGAATGTTCCGAACCATCGCCTTGATACGCTGGTGCAGGAACTGGAAATTGAACGCAGCCGCGCTCACCGCGCTTTGCCCGATGCCGATGCCTGCGGACGTTTGTTTGTAAAAGCTCTCGAAAAGATTTCGTCGATGGATCCGTGGCTTTCTGACGCTTTGTCTAAAGTGGCTGAAGGCTCGAACTACGAATCGCTTTTTGCGACAAAGGCAGAAGAGCTTTCCGCTCCGAAATACTCTTTGCCAGAAGTCCCGCCTCAGCAGGCTTTGCCCAAGTCCAGGGCTCCGCGCGTCAGCGAGTTCTTTAAGGAAGGCGGATTTATTTCGTTTGTCATTGAAAATTATACGCCGCGTCATAACCAGCAGGATTTTGCCTCTGTTATGGAACGCAACATGTACAAGGGCGGTCTTTGCGTGCTCGAAGCTCCGACGGGTTCGGGCAAGACTTTGTCTTACTTGATTACTGCTGCGAACAAGGCTATTACAGGCGAACGCGTGCTTATTAGCACGGCGACTCGCACGTTGCAAGAACAACTTTGGACGGAATCGATTCCGCAAATTGCAAAGATTTACAATGGCGAACTCCGCCCGGCAATTTTGAAGGGCCGCGACAATTACCTTTGCATCCGCAAGTTCGAAGAACTCTTGATGCATTCGCAGAAGCTTTTGTCCATTGAAGAACGCGATTCCTTTATGGCTTTGATTCCGTGGGTGCTCACGACCGAAACCGGCGACATCAACGATTGCAATTCGTTTAGCCAAGGACGTAATCGTGTGCTTTGGTCTAAGCTTTCGAGCAGTGCCTCCTCGTGCCTTGGCGAAAAGTGCCCGCATCGCGACCGCTGCCCAGCTCTCATTGCAAAACGCAGGGCGGTGAATGCCAACATGGTGCTTGTGAACCATTCGCTTTTCCTCGCTGATTTGCAGCTCGACTTTGCGTTGCTTCCGTCTTACGAACACGTTGTTTTTGACGAAGCCCACCGCTTGCCCGAAATTAGCAACCAGACGTTTGGACGCAGCATTTCGTTCTTTGGATTTAGAAATATCGTGAAGACGCTTGAACCTTCCAAGGCTGGTGGCGATGGACTTGTTGCAGAAATTGCAAGCCGCATTTCTACGGATCGTCCTGAACTTCACGAACTTTGTGACAAACTCACGGAATCCCTTGCCGAAGCCGAAAAGGCTTTGCACCGCTTCTTTATGAAAATTGGTAAAAAGCTTGCAAAGCAGAAAAATGGACGTAACGGCTTTACTTACACGAATGGAATTTTGGCTGAATACGAAGCCGACCCGGCAACGTTCTTGGAACAGTATTCTTTGGCTCGTTCCTATGCCGAAAAACTGGTTGCCGATGCTGCGGATATTGATTCGCTCAAGGGTGTCTTGAACGATCTGGATGGCCGCATGAGCGACATAGCCCGCTTTATCTCTGACTTTGAATTTGTCGTTAAAGCTGGTCGTGCCGATTGGGTGTTCTACATGGAAGAACCGTTCAATCCGCATACTATCAAGCTGCATGCGCTGCCGCTTCATTCTGGAAAAATCTGGAAAGAAAAATTCTATCCGTGGATCAAGTCGGCGACATTTACGTCGGCAACGCTTTCTGTGCAGGCTGACCTCACGTATTACTTGCAAAAAATGGGCATGGATACGCTCAGAGTCAAACAGCCGTTTGTGCGCGTTTATACGGAACAATCCGATGTGAACGAACGCCGCTCTGTGATGGTGGCGAAGTATTTGCCGAAGCCCTCGACTCCAGAATTTGGCGAAGCTCTGAACCAGACGCTTTTGAAGGTGCTCCCGACTATCGAAGAAAATACGATGGTGCTCTTTACAAGCGTCGCTACGATGATGAGCGCTCAGGCTGCGCTTGCCCCGGCATTTGCCGAACGCAACAAGCTTTTGCTTTGCCAGCATGTCGATGGCTCGCTGGATGGCCTTGTGGCGATGTTCCGCAAAGAACGCGGCGCCTGCTTGCTCGGTTGCCAGAGCCTATGGGAAGGTGTCGATTTTCCGGGCGATGCCCTCAAGCTGCTCGTCGTGACGAAGCTCCCGTTCCCGAATCCGAGCGATCCGCTTGTCGCTGGACTCTCGAACGAAATGAAAAACGCCAACAAGAATTTTTTCAAGGATTACTTTGTTCCCGAAGCCTATATGGAACTTCGTCAGGGCATGGGCCGCCTTCTCCGTTCGGATTCCGACTCCGGAAAGGTGCTCATTCTGGACAACCGCGTGATTCTCGAACGCTACGGCAAGACTTTCACCCGCATTTGGAACTTCAAGCACCGCATTGCAAATTCTGCCGAAGACATCCTCAGATTCGTAAAGTAGGGCTTGCGGCACAGAGTGCCTATGAAGCAGTGAGG
>CAMZGI010000008.1 GCA_947306305.1 uncultured Fibrobacter sp. | reverse complement strand
CGGCGGTGTCCTCAATGCTTACGGAAGCAGCAGTGGTTTTGGTAGTGGTGGTGGTTATAACGCGGCACATTTAGTGAGACAACTTATCGGGTCTAGTGAGACAAAAAAAAATAAGAAAGGGGCTTAAAAGCTCCTTTCTTATTTTAGCCATTCAAAAGAATCCAATTTCCATTACGAAGTTCCCATGTTGAAAAACTGCTAAAGCTCAAAACAGATTTTTGAGGATTAGCACCATAGAGTTGAACAGCGGTATCAGAAGGAATTCTTAATATTGTAATATTTGCTGGGGCCTCGACTAAATTTAGGGAGGCATCAACATCCTTTCCAATCAATATGAGATCCCTACTATAGGAAGAATCGCCATTTACAGCAGTATGAGTTTCGAACCGTAAGGAACCAGTGCCTAAGTACGTTTTTTTAAGAGTTTGATTATTCTGATTTGTCGCAGACTCAGATAAAGATACGATATTGTTTGATGTTGAATAGGAAATAGATTTACTATTCCCAGCAGAATTGGCTTCAAATGAAGCGTTTGCCCCATTAGTTGAAAATTTTAAAAATCCATGTTCATTGGATGATTGAATTCCGCTGCAAAAAGAAGGAGCTTTTAAAAGTGTTTCAAAATCTATTGAAAGTGCAGTTTTACCAGTTGGAGCAGCCACAATCAAATTACCATCAGAATCAAAATATGCTTGTAATGAATAAGAAGCATCCCCATTGACTGTAAATATTGACGACTGAACGTGAATAAATTCAACTCTATCTCCAGACTGAATTTTTCTAATACGAGTTTCCACTAAATCCACATTGTCAAAAGCATTCATGACTATGATGTCGCCATTTTTAGCTGTTGCTGTAGCATATTCAGTAGAACCAGATCCAACCATTGAAATGTTTAAAATTCCATTTCGGTCAAGTTCAGGAATTACAATAATAGCTCCTGTTGTATTGGAACAATGAATTGATAAATTTCTGGGATAAACAGGAGTTTCCCCATTCATCCTTCTATGAACGATAATCACAGCATTATAAGGCCAGTTGCCTAAATAAACTGAGGTCGATTCGCCTGAAACATGAATAGTTTTGCATTGTTGTTTTTCGTTATAATTTGGCGGTAAAGGAAGATGACCGACATCTTCTGAAGTCCCTTCAAAAGACGGATTCTGAATAGCGTTAAGCCACTCAGGGGTAACTGGGGTCCCGCTGTTAAATTGTTGTTTTTGCATAATTTTCTCCTTTTTTTAAAGCTATATGGTCAGCTTGTACTGACGTTTTAGAACATTCTTGAAAGAGTATTTCGGAATCAAGTTGAAGCACTGTTTCTTTTCGTTCCAAGCCATAAACTTGCCAAAAAGTTTCAGTCCTAGCTCCTTATACTCCATCAGCTGTTTATAGTTATTCTTTTTCTTGGCCATTCCTGTATAGCAGTTAATACTCGCAAGAACTCCATTGACGTTTCGTTCATTGATGCGCGTTTGGCTCATTTTCTTAATAGATGCAATCCCCTTTTTGCATGTATTCTTGTTCAAGTAGCACCGTTCGAACTTACACATAGCACCCAACACCATTGCACCCTTGCTGTAGTGTTGACAGTAGAACTTGCGTTCGTTGAAACGAACGTTTATTTCAGCCAATCGCCGACGAATTTCAGGCATAAGTTTCAAAAATTCGTCTTTTCTTCTGGTAACTACAAATATATCGTCTACAAAGACGACCATCTTGAACCCTAGTTCTTCATTCAGCCATCTTGTAATTTTGTTGATATACAGGACCATGGCATTCTGCCAAACCAAGAACCCAATTGCTCCGCCGACACCTGTAGGCTTGTTAAAAAGAGACTTTTCTGGAGCGATAGCATTCCAATTTTCCCTCGGTACAAACACATTGCAATGTCTAGCAGGATCCGCGTGTAGCACAACGTCCATCATGTAAATAAGGTCTTCTTTATCGGGCCCGTTGTAAAACCGTTCAATAAGCGTTTTTTGCTGTTTGAAGGCCACTTCTACATCAGCGTTTGGAAAGTATCCCTTAAAGTCAAGATGGATGATCCAGGCATCTTTCGTGTAGTTTTCAGATTCTTCTCGAACATACTGTCTGAAAGTTTCTACAGCTGCATGTTGTCCCATCCCCTTCCTGTTATTGAAAGATATAGGAGAAAGAACTTTTTCATATATCGGGCGAAGCCTCCAGTCCAAATAATGGTGAACAACTCTTGTTTCCATTGATGTCGCGAATATTTCACGAGGCTTAGGAGAGAAAACGACGAAGGCATAGTTAGAATCTGCGGTAAGCTCACGAGAATTGATTTTTCTCTGTAGGTTTACAAGGTTTGCTTCGAAATCCACTTCGAATTTCAACGTATCGGAAGAACGACGTTTATTCTTCCGAGCCCTGTAATACACTTCTATCAGATCTCTCAATTCTACCATAGTTCTAACCGACAAACATTTTTCAAGTTCGCAACCGCCGACACTCGGAGGGCGTTATTGAAGTTGTTGTTGTTGAAATTTCCGTTGTTGTTGAAATTCCACGCGTTGTTATTGTTATTGCGAACCGCGAGCCAGCGCGAGAACAAAAACATCACGACAAAACAACGCCAATAAGGCGACTGCTGAAGATGGATTAAATGAATCCGTCGCCTCCTCTTGATTCTTGCTTGTCAGGTTCAAGGTCATTGTTTGACACCTTGGACGCCTGAATTTTAGACATGACGCTTTTGCGCCATTTCATTATGCCTTCGTCGATTCTCTGGATATACGAAAAAATTTTTACCTGCTTCGCAGGTAGGAGGTGTTTTAAATCGATGGCAAGGCGTAAATACGCTTTCAATATTTCGAAGTCGCAAATAAACAAGTCTATTTCTTCCTTCCGACGATCGGCCAATTTGTAAGCCATTCCCGCATGGGCTATCATCGAAGATGCCTTGTCATGAATCTTGTCACCAAGAACAACACGATCCTTTTTTGGAAAGTCATATATTACACTATGAACAGCCTTGAATAGTTCATAAGTATCAACGTAGATGCCTGTATCTTCCCATCTTTTATATGACTTTCCTTTCATATTTTTGACCTCCAGTGGCGGCTACAAAGAGCCGCCACAAAGTTATAAATTATAAAGTTAAGAGCGCAACCGCCGACACTCGGAGGGCGTAAGCGAAGGCGTTGCTGGAGAAATAACCGTTGCTGTGGAAATACCACGCGTTGGCATTGTTATTGCGAACCGCGAGCCAGCGCGAGTCAGTCAATCTTACAACTGAGCCTCCCATCGCAGCAAGAGTCTTATTTACAATATCGTAGCCATTATATGAAGTATGTCCGGACAATCCACATTTCATCTTGCTGATCATTTCGAATGTATCTTCGATACCCATCATGTGCCAATCACCAGCATGTAATCCTGGAGAGTCAAAGTTGATTGATGCTGCGTATTTTGCCGCCGGGAATGTATCTTTAGCAACGCCATTGATATCCAAATGCTGCCTTGCAGCCATTTTGTTAGTCCATTCTTTTTCCTTGCCATACGAAATTTTCATTCCGTAGTCTAGACATGGCCATTTCATCATGACACACTTCTTGATATACTCTTCAAATGTCTTATAGGCGGCACGTAACGGAGCACAATGAGAATCTTCCTCAAACTGAGTTTTAGAAACGATTTCATGTGCTGTAGTCGGAGTTATATCTCCTGTCAAGACAGCCGTAGAACCGGCATTCGAACTATACCATTCAATCAGTCTTTCCGCATTGGCTCCCGCTCTTAAACCATGTGAACCACCTTCTCGTGCATATCCAACAGAATCAGATACTGCGGGTAAATCATATGCCATATTCATTGTCGCTGTTGCGCCAGACGACACGATACTTGCAGTCTGTCTGTAATCAACCATATTGTCCGCAATGACAAGGCAAGAAAGATTTCCTTGATAGTTGTACCCATATTTGCAGTGCCAATTATAGTTCCATCCGGCTCCAGCCGCTGTTCCACCAGGATGTTCTACAAGCCATGCATTAAGGGCATCGCAAAAATCGCTGATATTGTCTGCGGCATAGGTAAACGTTCCTATTGTGACATTCGTGTTATTCGATGTTCGTTGAACAAATACGATGTCATGAGAATTGCCGTCAAGATTCATGCCTGTAATTTCCCAAATCCAGGCTGAGGCAAACTTTTTATTCTGATCGCAGTTGTAATAATGGATTGTCACGTCATCGCCAACACGCTTGATGACTACGCCGACGGGAGACATGCCAGACGGAATATTGCCTGTTGTTCCATACAGCAAGTCACCACCTTTATAAAAGACCTTGTTTCCAGAATCGTCAATGTAGAGAGCGTCGCCAACTTGAGGGTCGTCGGTAACAATAGGCGTTCCTTTCGACGTAAATTTTGTATCCAGCAATTTTAAAGTCTTTGTCGAGCCGTCGTAAAGACAGTTTCCCAAATACGGGATGTTCATCTGTACACGGCTTACGCCATGAGGATTGTCGTTGTCCAGTTCGTGTTCGTCAAGTCTTTGAGTAGAGCCCGTCTCAATAGCATCTATGGTATCCTTGACCAGCTTTTCTGAAGGATAATGAGTATTGTCTGGTGTAGATTGCCAAGACGTGACTTTATTGGAGCTGTTTTCCTTGCCATTTTCGACATTCGTTATTCGCCCACTTAGTTCCTGATCAGCAGCACTTCTTGTTGCGGCTTCGCTTTGAAGAGCTGAGGCACTTGCAGTGTTGTCCGTTACGATATTTATACCGGTAACCTTGCCGTCGTTCAAAGTCACCTTTACTTGAACATTAGTGCCATCTATAGATGTTTTTTCTGAATCCAGCGCGTTGATGGCTGATGCTATAGCAGAATTCCTGTTTGAAACTTCCGTGGCAATTGCACTTGCAATATCGGCAGGAACAGCTTTTGCGTTGAGTTGCGTCTGGATATTGCCAGTCGCGCCGTCAAGCATGTTAATTTCATTCACAGTGACAACAGCGCCATCGAGGATGTTCAACTCTGAAGCCGTAGCTGTAACACCAAAATCGCTTAATGCCGTATTGTGCGGGTTGCCTGTAGCCTGAGAATGGTCATAGGCAGTTTTGCCACGATCACCCCTATATGCTGTAGATGATGTTTCGCCAAGAGCAAGCGAAGAGGATATTTCTGTGTATTGAGACCCGCTCCAGCGATAACAACGGTTTGTATTCAGATCAACATAGATTTTACCTGTTTCTGCAGCAATGAGTATAGTGTGGCTAGCATCGCTGTAGAAATTTCCATTGTAAAGATAGCCTTCAAGAGTGTCGTCAACGAACGAAGGAAGCTGCGATGCAGGAACTTTTCCATCACCGCCAAGGGTTGCGACTCCGTTTGCAGCACCTTTTTGAGAAAGCGGGATATAACCTTGCGAGACTTCATCCTTGGTTGCATAATGGTTCTTGATGATATGACCTTCATCATCCTTAGTCGCCTTTGTCGCAGTTTCTGCATTGCCGGTAATATCGACAGGGAGCGTTTCTCCATCCTTGACATTTTCTGCACGCACAGCGTCGTCGTCAATATGGGAGTTCTTCACCTTTTTCGCGCCGATAGACAAGACGATACTGCAATTTCCGCTAAAGTCTGTCGCCGTAGACCCGGATACATCGCCTGTCAGTTCAAGCAAAATCTGCTGAGCCAGTTTTTTGGCAAGAAGATTGGCGGCATCGCCATTCACGTCTTCTAACCTGCTAACATCAAATTCCATGGATAGCCTCCTTAAATGTTTGGTCTGAAGAATTTGAGAGTTTGATAGTTTTGGTAACGCATTCCGATTCCATAGGCGTTCGCCTTGGCTTTCGCGTCAGCCTTGGTCTCGTAATTGTCGTCGATGGAATCAAGCTGTTCTTGGAGAGCCGCATCTGCGGCTTCACGCGACTCCCGTTCTTCATTGAGAGCGGCAGTAACGACCTGATTTTGCACAGGGTTTCTTGAGTTCGCAGAAAGAATCGGATCAACTCGGAACGTCCTAAAAAATTCTGCAATAACACGTTCGTAGCGGCTGGGCAGCAAGCGAAGAACTGTCTTGAACTTGAAACCGTCCCACAAGACCACTGTATTCGCTGAGACTTCAAGCGGAGTTGCGCCAATAAGCGTTCCGCTGTCAGCTGTCGTGTAGATGTAACCGGGATTCTTTTCGGCTGCATTGATAGAGGAGCAAGATAGTTCGCCTTTGAACTCGACATTGATTCCATTGTCGATCGCTTTTGCAATGCTTTCTGCAAGGCCTTCCGCTACAATTTCGTTCGCTTCATCGGAACCGCCCGGCTTCGTTATGCTTTGGAAGTCCTTGAAGTTCTGCAACAAGTCACTTTTCAACTGCTCTTTTCTAGTCATTGAACACCCACCTTATGGCTGTAAATGGTATTTTCTGCGATTCAAATTCACGGACAAGAGCCGTGCTGGCTGATTTCGTAGCATTCACGGTCACAGTCCAGATATACTGCTCTTCGGCATCGTATGCTGCTTCTCCAGCCCTAGAAAGACCTGCACGGAACAAAGGACGCGGTTTATCGATGGCGACCGTAAAGCCCATTTGCAAAGCCATGGCCCTGTAATGCTTTGCGGCAATGCCCCACTGCCTGTTTATCGCAGCCATCAGCTCTTGATGCCGTTCTTCTTCCGTGCCCGTTCCGGGCAAGCCATAGGCTTCTTCCCAACGTTCAAGAGTTCCAGCAAGCGTGCATGTGCTAGCAAACGATTCCTCGTGGGCCTGGTCAGCCATGTCGAGAACTCGGTCGAGCTCCTTGCATACGGCGTAATCTTCCGCGTCCATCGGAAGCGGTTTCAGCTTTGACAAAGCCCTGTAGTGTCTCGATTCGAACGGATTCGGCATATTACTCCATGTCCAAAGTTCCTATTACAAATTTCTGGTCTGGTTCGGCGACGATAGTTGCATCCGACGTATAGGCTGCACCGTCAACGGACGTTTCCACAGTTGCGTTCACAGCGCCGTTCTTGATGGCGAATACGGTAATCTGCGCGGCGACAAAGATGTCGCCAGCCTGCAACTCGGCAAAATACTTTTGCACGTCGGAACGGAATGCGGTCTCGTTGAGCGAGGCTATGCCGTCAACGGTAACGCGAACGTCAACAGTCGATTCACGCTGGACTGAAACGAAAATTTCACGCGGGGCGACGGGCCCTTCTTCTTCGCAGCGCTCGCGGACGCTCTCGATGGTTCGCATGGACAAGGTCACGGGAGCAAGCAAAATAGACATCGTGCCAACGCCATAGGCGTTTTTGAACGTTTTGGCGAGCAGAGGTCTTTCGGTATGCTCCTCGTCGGTATAGAACTCGATGCCATGACACTTGACATCGTTGAGAGATGCTATTTGCCAGCTTTCAAGACTGTCGATGGAGTGTAGCGCTATTTTCCAGTAGCGTGCAGAAACGGATTTGAAAGTCCGCATGAACCAATGGTCGGCATTGATGACAGCCCGAAGCGTCCATGTGGTAGAATCATCCGAAGAATACGCCCTGAATTCGGCACCCCGGCTTGTCGTGAAGCCCATGCCAATGCCAAAAATTTCTTTGGCAGAGCCAAAATCGACAAGAATGTACTGGTTTACATCGGAAGAACCCACATGGAAGCCAATAGTGTCCTTGTTCTTCGGATTGATCAGGGCGACAGCATCAAGACCTATATCGACGCTTTGGCTTATCATGGACGTATCAAGTTCCACCGTGGATCCGTTGCTTGTCGTTTCCAAAGCCCAGCGTTCATAGTCGGTATCCTTGCCGCCAGAAGGCGGCTTGCGCAAGTATTCCAGCACGAACGAAAGAATTTCAGCTCCCGTCAAGTTATCTACATCCTTGCCTCGCTCGGTCGCGAACTTTTCGAGCGATTTCTTCGACATCGTGGAAGGGAAAATCTGGTCAACAGTCCAGTCGATCTGCTTGTAAAGCCCCCATATTGCGCTTGCCGCTGTCGCGAAACGGATATAGGTCTCTGTTCCCTGCGTTATGACAAGGTTCGGGTTTATGTTGCGGGCATCCACAATCATGCGGCTCAAGATGTCATCTACGCTATTAGACATCGGACACCTCCACGAATCTCTTGAAATTGACTGTTTTCCCGACGTAAGTCGTTCCTTCGACAGCCAACTCTATACGACCGTCCTTGACGATGACAGCCTTTGCTGTGACAGAACGCAGGTGCTTGTAGTCGATTAGCCATTGGAGAGCTTCCAGCGCATAAGCCTCGCACTTGCGGCGAGTAGATTCGGAGCATCGCGCGTTCCGCAGCTCCCTAAACCTGTGGCCAAATTCGGGACGCTTGAAGAAGCTGCCCTTAGCTACAGTGAGCGACATCTCGATTTCTTCTTTGATCGAATCTAAAGTCATGCTATCCCTTTAGTGGCGGGTTTGGAATTATTGGAGGAATACCTGTAGAAGACGGGCCGACAGCCGTGCCGTGAGTCTGTTTCAGCAAAGTCTGCCTCATTTCGTTGACGGAACCGACGCAAGTTAGATTGTCGGTATTGTCCCAAATATCTTTTGAAACACGCAAATCTCCCTCGATATCGACTCCATTCGGAGCCTTGATTTTGATGGATCCGTCTTGCTTGAGCAGGACGTAGTTCGACTTTCCGCTATACAATGCCGTTTCGCCTTCCTTGACTTCCGGGCGTTCCTTGCCGTCGGAAGCGACTGCGACAGTCACGTTTCCAAATTGGAGAAAAAGAATCCTTGAACCGTTCGGCGGCACTGACACAAAACCGTATTGCTGAATAAGCTGGCGGTTTTCCACGTCTATGCCGTTCGCGGATGCGTTCACCTTGCGAAGCTTTCCCACGATATCCTTGCACGACGTGACGATGCTTGTGAAGAACTTCATCATATAGCTCCTCCCGGCTGAAGCGTGAGCCTTGTCTGCTTGCCTTGCAGCCTGTCAAGCGTGAAATTCACGGACTTGACAAGGTACGAGTCGTTTGCTCCGTTGTAATCGTCTTGCACATCGACGAACCTGTTTATTTCCCAGTTGTTTCCGTTCTGCGAATGCCCTTTGACAAGGTATTCAAGCTGCGTTGATTCAGCCTTTTCCACAGCCATTTGCAGCTCTGCGGTTTTCTTTGCGGGACCGTCGTTTTCATTCCAGTTCACGACAAGCGGCTTGTCGAAAGGCATGTCGCTATTTTTGACGACCGCCGCCACGTACTTGATGTCGTCGCCGTCTTGGCTTTCGCCAATCACCTTGACCTCGCTGTGCAAGCCTGCAATGGATTCCTTGACAGACCCTTCGATGTAGTCGATTTCCGAACCGTCGCTGAAGGCATGGATTTTGTAATCAGCCCTTCCGCGTTCCAACGGCTTGTCGAATACGAACTTGCCATCGGGCGAAGCCCAGAATAGAAACCCCTGCGAGTTCGCAGCCCTCTTGATGACCTCGAACACGGTATCGCCCGGAGTAATCTCGACGAACTTCCGGCTGACGGACGCGTTCTTCGACTTGGAGTTGTAAACGAAATCCTTCTTGCCGATAAACGGCAGACCTCTCACCAGCTTTTCAGCAAGCTTGTCGAGCGTAGTCGGTAAAGTCGCAAATGAAGTCACACAGGAATCGGTCAATATGGAAGCGACGCTTCGCCCCTCTATCGTGAGCTTAGCCCCTTGCCTTGAAAGGGAACGTGTGACAGTATCGACAACGCCTGCCATGACACGCTTGCGGTTCACGAAAATTTCACACGCGTCGCCCTTATAAATGTCATACTTGGAATCGGTCTCGAACGTGAACGAGCCTTCTGGAGAAAACAGGTCGATTGTAATGGAATAGCTGACAAACCTATCCATTCGGGAGCCGTTCACAGCGACAATGACTTCATCAAGAATCATAGACAAGCACCTCGCCATTCATGAAAGTCGGGTTCTTTACGCCGTTCAATGCGCATATACGGTCAGCCGCTTTGTAGCTTAGCCCGTTGTCAAGGCATACCTTGTGGACTGGAGTTTCTTGATGCAGAGTGAAAGTCTTTGTGGTCATGTACTCCATCTTGACTCGGAGCGTCGCGTCTGCAAGAGTTGCCGCCTGTTTTTTGAGACGTTCTGGAGAAATAGAAATCGGGAGCACCTTCTGGATGAACTCGCGGCACACAGCAAGCGAATTTTCCAAGTCGTCTGGGGTCATGATGAACGGCTCCGATGATTGCGCTATGGCACGGCCTTCGGCATCGTCAGAGACTACCTTTTCAGCCGCAATAGCTTCGCTCATGCGTGTTTCGTCCTCACTAATGATCCTTGAGGTTTCCGTTGCAAGAGTCGATGCGGCAAGAGTTGCAAATGAGGCATAGACTGCAGACGGTGCGGTCAAAATGGCGGCAAGCTGTTCGTCAAGGCTTGAAGCTAGCATGGCGACACGACCGCTGGAATTGGAAGAATCCATCTTTCGGGCAAGCGTAGTGAACGAGTCGCAGCATTGCTGGATGCTTTGCGTCAGCTTCCCTGAAAGCGTGCCCATATAGTCGATGGTCGTGTTAATCGCATCGACGGGAGCCTTGACCGTCGCTATGACACCTTGAATCTTGCCCAGGGCAGAATTTACACCGCTTGCAAATTCACGAGCCGCATCGCCAATCACGCCCCAATAGTCTAGCAAAGACCAGTCGCCATCAGAAATGTCGGGAACTCCCGCCCTTTGCATTTCTTCAGCCAAAGCCGCTTGCACTTCGGCATTCGCCTCCTTAGCCTCGTCTTCTACAGCTTCAAATGGGTCTGTAAAGTCTTGAATGTCGGGCTGCAATCCAGCTATTTCAAAGTCGAAGTCGAACTGCGCAAAATTCTTGCGACGGTCATTGGCGAAAGAAACATTCTTCGGGTAGCCTTTGAGAACGCCGTGGTCGGGGTGGTAAAGCTCGATAGGTTCCGGAAAATACGAAAGAAACCAATTGCGGAGTGTCTGATAGTTTTCTTTATAATCATCGTTGGTCAGAACGCATGAAAAACGCAAAAGCTCTGCATTCACGCCCATGTCCTCAAGTTCCGCACCGTTCTTGTACGGATAGGAAGTTTCGGCAATGGCGTGAGAAATCTCGTCACCGATGGATACGAGCTTCAAATTCCATGGCCCCAAAGTGCATTCTCTAGCTTCTTCTGCCATTTATCTACCCATCCCCGGTGTATTTTTCACCCTGATATTTGCGGGCTTGCCGCCGTCGCTTTGGGCGGTAAAGCGGTTATTCGAAGTATCGAGATTGATTACGATGTGAGGAGCCACAGTAAACTGCTGCATGTAATCCTTGGCAGTAACACGCTGTGATCCGTTTTCAATATCGCGTTTCATCAGTTCGCGGGAAACGCTCAGCTGAGCATAAAGATTGTCGAGCTTCTTCTGCGACGGCATGAAGCTGTTTTCTTCTTTGTTGATTGCTTTCAGCGTTTCGTCATAGCGTTTGGCGTGGGCGTTTTTGCCGTAACGTTCTTCGAAACTTTTGGCGTTCGTATCGATGGTCTGTCGAGCCGATTCTGTTGAATTGGCGACGACACTCCGCCATTCAATAAACGCTTCGCCAAAATTGTAAATCTGCCCCATGGCCCACGATGTAGCTGCACCCATGACAGACATCGCAAGCGGGGAACTCCCAAGCCTGTTAAGACCTGCACGTGCACTCGATAGCCCTTGACGGAAACGACCGACTTCTTTCGTGGTCTGTGCGACCGTTTCAGAAGATTTTTTGATCGGGGTCGGCAAATCGTCATCCATGTAGTTGGCGTTACCCATGCCGCCACCCATGTTCACGACGAATACCTTCTGGACACCGCCCGCAGCGGCCTCAATCGCATCGGCGGTCGCATTACCGCTTTTCCTGGACCATATTCCCTTGAGATCCATAGCAAGCCCGCCGACGGACTTCACAAGACCGCCAATCTTGACGGCGGCCAAAGCCAAAGCGGCGACCTTCATCGTCTGGAAACCGGCTGTGACAAGCCCCTGATGCTCGTTCAAGTATTTGAGGGCCTTGGTCAAATCCTCTACAGGGCCTGTAAGCTGTTCGTTAGCAAACTTTTGGGCGACAGCCTTCATCTTGTCTATGTTGGTGTTGAAATCGTTCGATGTTCTGTTGAAATAATCATCCAAGACTTTCGTATTTGTCATTCCTTCCATGCCATCTTTGGCAATTTTGTCCATTCTTTCCCATCCGTTCTTATATTCAGCAATCAACGGATAAATGGCTTTCATGGAAGAAGCACCGAAAACAGGCGAAAGCTTATTGAGCTTACCACCTGTTTTTTCCATGATTTCTTTGATAATCACGTCAAATTCTCGCATTTCCTTGTTTTTGTCGAGAACCTTGACGCCAAATTTTTTCTGGATATCGCCCGCCTTGTCAATCAATTCCGAAAAAAGAGTCGAAACAGATGTCGTCGTTTCAGCTTCGCTCTTGATTTTTTCGTTGACAATCTGTAAGAACGAGCCAAATTTCGCAAATTGTTCAGAGGTCTTTATCCCCGCAGAAGATGCCGAAGCAAGTAAAGCACGGCCTTGAGAAGCAAAACCTTTCAGTGTGAAAGAACCAGCTTCGCCCTGAATAATCAAGGCATTGAAAGCCTTTTGAACCTGGTCAGCTCCATAACCCATTGATCCACTCAACGAAGCTGCTACAGATGCCAAATCTTCTACCGCTGCTCCAGAAGCTTTAGCCGCCCTAGCTAGGTTTCCACCCATTTTTTCAGCAAAATCGAACTTTCCCGTAATTTCGCCAATCTTTGAAACACCTTGCAAAATTTCGTTGGCTGAAATACCCGTCTCGACGGCCATCTTATGCAGCGAATCGCGGAACACCTTCGTGTCCGCGTCGCTTTTCTTTGCGGCAAAACCATAATACATGAGCGACTCGGAGAGGTCGCCCACGTTCTTGATAGCCATGCCAATAGAACCGCCAAGAACCAACGAAGTAAACGGCGTGACCATACGGTCGGCAAGCCCCTTGAAGGAACTCCCGACACGGGCGATGCTGGCGCGGGCCTTGGAACCAAAGCTGTCGATGGCGGCAGAAGACTGCTTCAAACCGTTTTTAAGCTTTGTCGGGTCGGCTCCGATACGGAGTGTAACTTCATTCGCCAATGGTCTGCCATCCTTTATCGTTGTCAGCCAAATAGCCCTTCATCGCGAAGACAAGGAGCCATTGGGCATCGTTCAGGTCGTTTGCGGGGCAACCAAAATACGCAGAAGCTTCCACGCTACAGGCAAGCTTGAGACTTTCTGCTGAATCTGGTCCGGTTTTTTTTTGAGTATTTCCTTGAGCTGCTCAAATTCCTCGTCCGAGAGCTTTTCCAAGTTCGGGTCAAGTTCATCGGAAAAGGCATTGTAGGCATCGCACAAGGCTTTCAATTCATCGTTGGTGCACAGGGTACGCATGTGCTCGGCACTGCGGAAAATCGGCTTTCCCGTTTCAGGGTCGGAGAAAGCCCGCCACATGCCGTGCACGGCTTCCTGTTCGCGGTAGTCCGCCAAGTTCTGCACGCCAATTTCGATACCGTCACGCTTGAACTCTTGCTGGTTATCCACCTTCGCCTTGCGGGCTTCGGAAACCGTCAAGAGCCTCATGCGCACTTTCACTTCGGGAATGCCCGGCCACTCGATATCCTTGGTGGCCTCGTGGGCATTCTTGATCTGGTCGATGATGGCAGATTCAGCTACATCGGAGCCATCGTGGGCGGCTTGAATTTTGTCAGACAGCCCACTCATCAGCTTACCTTGCGTGCCTTAGCATAGAAATCGAGCTGCACTTCCTTGGCGGTCTTTCCGTCAATATCGCCCGGAGTCTGCTTCAGGAGCTTACAGCCGGTGAAAACAACCTTGCTGCCACCCTTGTACTGAACGATGACCGTAGCATTTGAAGTTCCGCTCCAATCGATATCGGCTCCACTGTCAGGAACGACCGTAAGCGAAAAACCGTATTTCGGTGGAACTTCCACAACGTCTTCGCCATCGGCGAGTTCAACGGTCTGGGCTTCTTCGATCTCGTTTTCCTTGAACTTGGAAAAGCCGGTAATCTGATTACCATCTTTGACAATCGTCACTTGAGAAATCTTCATGAGTCACTCCTTACAGGTAAAGATCAATGGTATTGTAAATCTGGTTGAGTCCAGGCACAACAGGTGCAGGGATTTGGCAGAGCATACGTCCAGGCACATTCGAAGATTCCTGCGTGATGAACTGGTCTGCATATTCGGCGATGTTGCGCAGAATCTGTTCGTCTTCGAGGTCGGATGCGACATCCTTGTTGTCTTCATTGATGGCATCGGCAAGCAGCGCGTGTACGACCTGTTTCTTGTACTTCGTCTTATGCATCGCAAGGATGCAGTCGCGGAAGTAGTCGAGCGAAGCGATTACACCAGTGTCATTGAGCTTGTTCCATTCAGCACCGCTATTCTTGGTACGCGTGGTAACTGCACGAACAATGCAGAGCTGGCCATCTTCTTCGACAAGCGGAATCACGCCGCCATAAAGAAGTACATCCTGCTCTTCGCCACTCCATTTGTCTTCAATATCAGGGATTGCAATCCCTGGAATGGCATCACCGTTCATCGGAACATTCGGCTTTGAATTGCTTGCAAAGATTGCACCGACACCCGCGGCGATTTCCCATGCGGTAGCGTTGAGCTTGTTTTTTACTGCCGCGATGTGGATGCGTTCATAGTTATGGTACTTACCTTCGTTTGCGGCATTGGTTGCAGCCCCAGAAACAAGAGTAGTTCCATCCATAGTCGGTGTCGCCACCATTGCGCAAATAGCACGCTGGCCACGCTGTTCCAGAGGTGCGGCGGCGGCTTCAAGATGAACCTTGAGATAGCCGAGGTTCGTTCTGTCATTCACCGGGCTTACGATGATATGATAGCGTTCTGCGAAAACGAATGCGAGAGCGGTTTGGAGGTTCACAGTCCCTACGCCAGCCGTAGTGGTTGTAGAACCGGCAGTCACGCCTGTTGCCGTACTGAACCCACTCACGTTGAGGCCACCCGCAGCCGTGGAAACATACGCACCCTTGCACTTTGCAGTAAGGGTGATTGTTCCGGAAGAGGCTTCAGCGGTAAACGGAGCGTCCGGGGTGTTGTTGATTTCGGCAGCGAGAGCCGTAGCGATATCGGCGGAAGCGTCAGTCTTCGCAACACCAATCACAATCTTAACGCCGTTGCATTCAACGCCAACCTGACCAGCAGCAGTTGCATTTCCAGTAAGCGTGAACGCCCAAGTGGCAGCAGAACCGCCAGCGACATTGTAGCACAGGAACGAAATCTGTGCATACTTCCAAGCCTTCTTAGCAGCCTTGTACATTTGCATGAGCACAGAACCCGAACCGGCGAGTGCGATAGCCTCCTGCTCGGTAGCGACTTCCGTCGGCCTGTACGCTGCGATGCTGCCCGCAGATGACTTGTCGCCAATAAGGAGCACCTTCTGAATGTTGGCGGGAAGACCGTTCGGGCCCGCATAGTAGTTGAATTCCGTATAGGAACCAGGAATCTTGGTTTCCGGAATGTTATTGCTCAGGTTCATTGTTTACCTCGTTGAAAATAACTTCGCTCTCGGCAAGAGTCTCGTTATCAGGCGTTTCACTCTTGAACGTAGAGCAGATGGAAAGCAGTTCTCTGTAGTTTTCTTCGGCGGCTTCGGGCACAACCGTGAACTGCGTTGTAAACTCAATCTCGATCACCATGCAGGCTACAGCCACGTGCTCTGCGGTGGTCACTTCACGCCAATTGCCTACAGTCAAAGGTTCCATATCAAGCCCCAAATTGTTCTTGTGGAGCTTGCCGATGACATAGCGGACAGCCGGATGAGCCAGCTTTCGGCGTTCTTCCTCGTTCGCGACATTCTTGAACACAAGCGAGACGACAATCTTTGCCTTTTCCTCGACTTCGCCGCTATTGTCCATTGCGGTATATTCACCCGAAACAACTGCACACGCAAGGCCCGGGCGAGAAAGGGCTGAAATGTTATGCGACACGTCAATAGCCTTGAAGTTCATAGGCGTATTGTTGTCGCGTAAAAGGTCCTTGATTGCCTTTTCAATCACGTAGTCATTCGTCACGGCTACAGGCATCAGAACCTCATGGATTCCATCGAGAACATGGGTTCGCGACCGTTCGAGGCGACCGCAAATCCCGTTTCTGCGATAGGTTCTTCAGGAGCGATACCGATAGACATTTCGCCATCGGCAATGCGTTCCAGCATCTTTATTGCGTTGTTGTAACGGAGCTTCATCCCTTCGGAGATATCCATCTCCGTTACGCGTTCATACAGGTTGTAAATCGAAAGGTCAACGCAGATGGTACGCAGCACGCTCGGGATTCCGGGCAAAGGCAGCTTGAACCGCTTGCCAATATAGGCATCGATTATGTCGCTGCTTTCGTTAATAGCCTTTTCCACGACCGTCGCCTGGACACTGCCCGTGGCATTCGGGTGCGTGTCGTCGGTGATTTCGACAAGGCGGGCTTCGGAAATATGGCCCCGTATATCTTCGAGCGTGCAGTAGTTCATCATTCAACCTTAGGTGGTCTTCACCACGTCCTTCAAGAGGAAGCCCGCATCCTTGCCGACCACGACTTCCGTCTGGTAGAAACCGGCCTTGATGACTTCGGCACCCTTGAGACCGATCTTTTCGTCTTCGACGATTGCGGCATAGCGTTCGCCCACCTGTGCGGTCATACCCCATGCAATGCCTTCCTTGAGGTTGGAAAGCGGTTCGGAGTAGTGCGCCCAAATGTTATTGCCCCAGCAACGTGCGAGAGTCGGATTCTTGGCGTTCTTGGTCGTGTTCACGCGGGCTTCGCCAACGAGAATTTCATCGACTTCGAACAACGCCTTGATCTGTTCGCGGGTAGCGACACCGCCGCCGTTGTTGTTCGGGTAGATGGCCTTGAGAATGTTCGGGTCGGTACGGAGCTTCGCCCACACAAAGGCGTTCATGCCAAGGATGTTTGGACGTGCCAGCGGCTTTTCGAGGTAGTCGAGGAGCACTTCCACGATATCGAAACCAGAAGCACCGATACCTTCAGCAGCTTCGTAGGTATGGGTCAAGCTGTCGCCATAGTTCGAAGTGTTCTGCACAATGCCAGCGACACGCATTTCACGACCGAGAAGCACCTGGTTCATCAAGTATTCAAGGTGGGTATTGACAAAGCGTTCCTTGTTCTTGATCTGGTCGATATCTTCCTTCGGCACGATATCCTGCAAGCCGTGGGGCACGCAAGCACCGGTCTTTTCTTCGCCGGAAAGGTGGATGATATTCGGTGCGGAAGTACGTCCGACATGGGTATCAGTAGCAGTAAAGGCGTCGCCCTTGGTGCGTTCGTAATACTTGAACGCGAGTTCCGGGCCGTCAAGCACCTTGATAGGCATCACCTGATCGGCAATGAGCTTCTTGTTCTGGTAGGCGGCCACAATCCCGGTCTGCTGTTCTCCAATCGGGAGAATCAAGCCGGCTGCAAGATAGCCGCCGTCAGAGCCGAAAATGTCGGCGACAATCTGCGGGATGCCGCAGGCAGTAAGCGTGTCGGCACCAGCAACGGAGCACAGAACACACACGAGGGTAACGAGCATGAGAATGTATTTGTTCAGCTTCATGTTTTTGTCCTTGTTAAAGTTTAACCCGCAGCGGTCTTGCCTGCGTAGCCAAAAGCGACCGTGATAAGGTCGCCCGATGCACCCGCAGTGAGAGCAACTCCATAAGTTTCGGTCGATGCGCCAGCCGTAACAGCCTTGCCGTTCGCATCGCAAGCGACACGTGCACCGACTGCGACTGAGCCGCCAGCGGTCACCTTCACGTTGCCGCTCGTCTGCACGACGATATTTGCGCCGCTGGCAGTGTCTTCGTCACCGCTTACACCGAGTACGGCGGCACCTGCGGTGCCCTTCTTGACCTTGTCCGTGTCGGTTCCGGCCTTCACGAAAAGGTTCTTGCCGATGGCTTCTTCGGCCTTGAAAGTGGTTTCGTTGGTTGCCGCACCCTTTTCGAGTTTGATACGCACACGGTCACCGTCTGCACCGGCAGATTCGAGCGCGATTGCAACGAACGCATCACCGGCAGAAGCGGCGACAGCCTTGCCGTCGCTGCCGACCTTGAGCTTTGCGCCGACGGCGAAAGCGCCTCCGGCGGTAACTTCGGCGATACCGTCAAGCTGTACGTCCTGGCGTGCGCCCTGCGCTGCATCCAGTTCATAGCTCACGCCGACAGCATCACCGCCAGCGGAAGCGAGTGCAATGGAACCTTCGGTTGCGCCAAGAGCGACAAATCTGAAGGCGGGAACGGCGACAGACGCCGTGAAATTGAGGACATTACCTTTCATTGGATTTTCCTTTTTATTGTTAAACCTTTTCGCGGAAACATTCTTCCGCAGCTTCGGCAAAGGTCATCACGCGGCCCTTCGATTCCTGTTCAGCCTTGTACTTCGCAAGAATTTCACCGGACGAAATCTTTGGTGCATCGTGCATTCCCGGAGCTTCACCGAAATCCACGATTTTCGGGAGCGAGGCAACCGTAGAAGCGAGGATTTCAGCAACATTCACGCGGTCATCGCCTTCGCCAAAGCAGCCTTCGCCATCGACGGGCACTTCCTGGCACAACCCGAAAACCTTCATGAGGTTGTCCTTGAGCACCTGATTGCAACGGCCATCGCCGATAGCCTTGTCCAAAGTCTCGGAGAACGCAGCCCCGGCACGCAGACGCTCCGCAGCAAGCTTGTCTGCCTTAAGGGCGTCATTCTCGGCCTTGAGTGCCGCGTTCTCTTCGCTCAGCCGCGCCGCTTCGCTAGAATTACCTTCCGGGATAGAAGCGGTCGGTTCATCGTGAGGGGGCGTTGTTGGCTGAGGGTTCTGATTCCCGTTCTCCAGCGAACCAGAACCGTTTTCTCCTTCTGTAGATCCACCCGCACCTTCTTCCCCCGGTTCCCCGAAGGAAGAAGGAGTGTCAGCGGTTGCTGCTTTTACAATCTCAGTCTGTTTCGGGAAGTTGTTCGAATCCTTGATAACTTCACGCACGGATTCGATATCCTTTACAGCGTATTCCGGGATCATCTTGTCGGCAGCCTCGATGCCTTCCTTTTCAATCAGCTGTTCACGCTGACTGCGGAAAAGCGAACCGAGCGATTCAAGCTTCCAGATAAGTCGTTCAAACACAGATGCGGGCACAAGCCTGTCCCATGCGAACGATTCTGCGAACACGCACACATCCTGTTCTGTCGAACCCTTGTCGCTATCGGCAAACATGCCTTCGCCAAAGCAGATCGGTGCCATCCCCTTCATCGCGGGGGGGTGTGCGCCCAAAGCCCCGAGGTGCCTTAAACCCTTTTTCAAGTTGCTGTAAACGGATGCCGAAAGGTACTTGAAGCCGCCCTTCTTAACATCCTCAGCAAAGTCGTTGTTCACGTCGTCAAGCTTCACCTTGAGCACGCCGTTTTCCACCTTCGAATCAACGATGGAACCGACTCGCGGATCATCGACTTTCGGGTGACCCTTGACGAGCGGAGGCTGGTAACCGGCCTTGAGCTGTTCGTGGATTCCCTCGTTCAAATCTTCAAGATCCGCTTCGCTAAAGTCGTGCTCGACTCCGGCCATGTCTGTGACCTTGCCCGTCTTGAACGCTTCGACCCACGGTTCCTTGAGATCATCGGATTTCAAAATTTTTTTGTCTTTCATGGCTTCAAAGTTACAAGCGAAAAACCGAAAGAGGGAATGACAATGTCATGACCTATGTCACGCCCCATCAAGTAAGTTTGTTGCGAGGCACTATATGGACAAGAATTTTTGGATTGAAGCGTTCAAGCAGTTCGGGATAAGCGTCGTGTTCGCATTGATGCTTGCCGTGTTCTACACCAACGAAAACGCCAAGTGGGAAAAATCGCAGGCAGCCGAGAACACCCGATGGGAAACGCTGTTCCAGAAATACACGGACGAACAAAGACAGGCCATGGAAGCGATAAGGGCCTGTTGCATGGAATTTCACGGGAGGAAGCAATGAGCAAGGCAGAACTCAAGCCCCGCGCAAAGGAACTCTACACCATCCACCAAATGAGCCTGGCAGATATCAGCCGGGCGATTAACGTTTCTACACGCACCTTGCAGACATGGAAGGCAGAGGATCACTGGGACGAAGCCCGTGCAGCCGTTAGCGGTGGCGAAAAGAACTTCCACGCGCAGCTTTTCGATCTGGGCGAAGTCATGGCTCGCAAGATCAAACAGGACGAACTCGACGGAGTGAAAGTAGCACCCGAACGATACACCGCATTGCAGCGCATCATCGACACCGCAGAACATGCCCGCAAGTACGAGGCCGTGGCACCTAAAAAGAACAAGTCGGAACTTTCCCCGGATGAACGGGCAAAGAAAGCACTCGAAGCCATCAAGAAAGAACTGGGTGTAGTGTAATGGCCGCATTGGACGAATTCTTTTTCCCTTATCAAAAGCGCTGGCTACAGGACAAGTCGAAAGTCAAGATTTTCGAAAAATCCCGCCGTATAGGCGGCACGTGGGTTCAGAGCTTCGAGGATGTTCAGGACTGCATCGAACAGCCCGGACTCAAGGTCTTTTTCAGCTCCGCAGACATGACCGCCGCAGCCGAATACATCGACTATTGCGAATCATGGATTCAGAAACTCAACGCCATCGCCAAAGCCCTTGCAGAAATCAACGCCGAAGACATCGAGGACTGCGAATTTGCCGACGAGGACAAGGGAATCAAGAGCAAGATTATCGAGTTCAACAACGGCTCGAAAATCTACGTGCTCTCCAGCAACCCCAAGGCATTCCGTTCAAAAGGCGGCAAAATTGTCTGGGATGAAGCCGCACACCACGAGAACGACCAAAAGATGTGGGCAGCCGCGAAACCCGCCGCCATGTGGGGCTATCCGATCCGCATTTTGTCAACCCACAACGGCGTGAACTCGCTTTTCTACAAGCTCATCGAGAAATGTAAAAAAGGCGAACTTGACTACAGCGTGCATACCGTGCCAATCCAGCTCGCAGTAGAGGAAGGCGTTGCCGACCGCATCTGCGGTAAGAAACTCTCCAGGAAAGAACGCGAAGAATGGCTGGAGCAGGAACACAAGGGTTGCCTTACTGAGGCTATTTGGCAAGAGGAATACTGCTGCAACCCGCAAGATGAATCGAAGGCCATGATCAGCTATGAACTCATCCATAGCTGCGAACAGCAGAACGTGCTGGGTATTGACAAGGCGCATGGCCCGCTCTACCTCGGTTGCGACGTGGCACGCCACCGTCACCTTTATGTCATCTACGTTTTCGAAGACATTGGCGACCGCCTGATTTGCCGTGCCGTCGAAGCCTACCAGAACAAGAAATGGAGCTTCCTTGAACAGAAACTCTACAAGTTCCTCAAGCTCCCGAACCTTATCAGAGCCTGCATCGACCGTACTGGATGCGGAGACCAGTTCACCGAACGTGCCATGGAACGCTTCGGCTCAGTTAAGGTCGAGGGAGTCCTTTTTACGAACACCGTAAAGGCTGACCTCGCCATCAATCTTTTGCAGGCGTTCGAAGACCAGAAAATCATCCTTGAAAAATGCCCGAAGTTCCCCGGAGTCGAAAGCCGCATAGAGGACGAACAGGCCGAAAGCATCCACGCGGTACGAAAGATCGTGACGAGTGCGGGCAATGTTCGTTACGATGCCGCGAGCACCGAGCAAGGGCACGGCGACTTTTTCTGGGGAGCGGCTTTGGCATACCACGCCAAGAACGCAAACGCGGCAGGTCCGCTGTTCGTACAGACCGCGAATCCATACGCGCTAGAAAGCACCGATTTCAGGGGGTTCTGAAAATCGCACAGAAAGGCCCTTTTAAGCCCGTTTTTCTTTTACCCTAGTAAGCGGACGTAAAACTTTAAAAAAACATTTTTCAACGAATTTGAACGGCGATTCAAAAGGATTAGAAAACTACCGAGGATTGCATGAGCAAAAAGAACAAGAAAAAGCAGAACGAAACCCAGAACAAGCGCGATTTGCAGCTTGCGAAGGAAGTCGCGACCCGGAACGTGGCGGAATACGTGTCGGGCCTTGACTACTTGCCGAACCCGGACACCATCCTACAGAAAAACGGCGGCAACATCAAGGTCTATCGCGAAATGATAGACGCTCACCTCGATGCGGTCAAGAACAAACGCTTTGCCTCCATCACGAGCCGCGCGTGGACAATCGACGGGAGCAAGGGCGACGCGAAGAAAGCGACGTTCGTCGAGGAATACCTCTGGAACATCGACCTCCGCAACACCATATCGCAGATGCTCGATGCCATCGGTTACGGTTTCGCCGTTCACGAAATCGTCTGGGATGCGGTGCAGACCGACATGGGCGTGCTCATTTTGCCCACGGCAATCAAGGACCGCAAGCAAGAATGGTTCAAGTTCGATGCGGACGGTAAACTGCTTTTGCAGACGAAGGACGGAACCCGCGAAGAATTGCCCGACCGCAAGTTCATCGTAACCCGCAACCGCCCGACCGCAATCAACCCTTACGGCACCTCGGTTTACTCCCGTTGCTTTTGGCCTCTCGCGTTTAAGAAAGGCGGGCTCAAGTTCTGGATGATATTCGTCGAAAAGTACGGCATGCCGAAGGCAATCGGCAAATGCCCGCCAACGGCGACAACCGACGAACAGCAGACGTTCCTGAAAATGCTTACCGGGCTTATCCGTGATGCGGTCGCCGTCATCCCTCAAACCGGCTCCGTTGAACTCTTGCAGACCGGGAACGGAACGAACAACCCGCACAGCGAAATCGTGCGTTGGGCTGACTCCGCAATGAGCAAAGCTTGGCTTGGCGAAACGCTCACCACCGAACAGACAAGTTCAGGCGGCACGCAGGCGATGGCGACCGTGCACAACGATGTCCGTGAAGACCTCGCTCTCGATGACGCCGCAATGATTGAATCCAGCGTGAACCAGCTTATCCGCTGGATTTACGAAATCAACTGGCCGAACGAAAAAGAAATCCCGTGGATGAACATCATCCTCCCGGAAGACTTGCAGCAAGCCCGCCTCGAACGCGACGTGAAGCTCACGCAGCTTGGCGTGAAATTCAACGCTGCGTATATCACCGATGTTTACGGTATCGATGAAAAATACTTTGAAATGATCGAAGTCCAGCCGCAAGGCGGAATGTTCGCAGAAGGCCCCGAAAAGAAGCCCAAAGTCCGCAACACCAGCCACGAACTTCGCAACAACGTGAACGCGTTCACCGAGCACCTTGCAGACGAATGTGAAAAAATCGATTTCCTCGCACCCATCCGCGAACTTGTAGAGAACGCGAAGAGCCTCGAAGAAGTCCGCGACAAGCTGATAGGCTGTTACGGTGAAATGCCGATGGACGACGTGGCGAGGGAAATGGAACAGGCGTTCTTGGCGGCAGACCTCGCTGGACGTTTCGCAATCCTCAAGAAAGCGGGAATCATCGATGGCTAAAAAGCTGAATTTCGACCAAGGCGAATACAAAGAGGCTGTAAAATTTTTTCGTCAAAAAATAAACTTGCCTACGAAAAAATGGAATGACCTCGAAGGGGCCATGCATACACGAGCATTCACCGTTGCAGGTTGTATGCGAGACGATATTTTAAGCGATTTTAGAAACGCAGTTGATGCTGCCATAAGCAAGGGTGAATCACTTCAAGATTTTCGTGAACGATTTGACGATATAGCAGAAAAATGGAGAGCATCAGATAAAAATTTCAATGAAAAAATGAAGAAGCATGGTTATGCTGGTTGGCGTTCAAAGGTCATTTACCAAACGAACATGCTAACCGCTGCAGCCGCAGCGCAAGAACGGCAAGTTCGCGACCCCGATCTTAAAGGTGTGTTTACACACGCAAAGTATGTATGCATGATGCTCCCAACAAGTCGTGACCAACATAGGCTTTGGAATGGAACCGTTTTGCCTGTAGACCATCCTTGGTGGGATAAGCACAGCCCGCCCAATGGCTTCGGTTGCCTTTGTGAAAAAGAATTTATCAGTGGATACGAAATGCAAGTTGGAGCAGAAAGAGAAACAAAAGCACCAACACCTGCAACCGACACAACGAACATCGGTGAAAATTGGGATTACAGCATCGGTGAAGCAGACCAAGGAGTTTCTTGGGCTTCCGAAAGGGCTGAGGTTCAGGATAAGCTTAAGAAGCGTATTTATTGGGAAGACGTTCCTCAAAAAGGAATTTGGAATACAAGCAACAATAGCTCTTTAAATCTTCCAGTGGAAACAGATGAAAAGTTTGCACCTGATGAAACTATTAACCAGAGCAACTTCGTAGATAACTTAAACAAACTCTTTGGAAAAGTCGAAAATGGCATTTCAACCGTATCATTCAAAGATTCATTAACAAACTTTGAATATGTTACAAGAATTGATGCAGACTTTCTTGCAGATCACTTGAAAGGCAAAGGAAAAGCTCGATTTGCAAATTTGCCTATGTATGCAGAAACATTAAAAAATCCTTCTGAAATTCGCATCAAATTTATGAAGAGTCTAAAAACAGGCAAATCTGCGATACGTGCCGTCTTCTGGAAAAGATTCAAATACGGTAAAAAGAACTATTTCGTTGAAATCGTGAACGATTCTGGTATTGGAGAAGATTTCAGACTTTATACAAGTTACGCAAATGATGATAAAGCGGGAAAAGCAATGACAGGAACAGTAATTTACCAGAAGCCTTAGAATGGTAGAGGGCGGCCCTCTGCAAAGGAACCGCCCTCTCTCAAGACATTCAAACGGGATGCAGCCCATCATGACTATCGAGCTCTCATAATATACCTCTTTTCACAAGGAAAGTCAAGACCCATGGCAGATTTCATCAACGCAACCATAGACGATCACAAGTTTGATGCTCTAATCGAGGTCATGAACGACCATGCCGTTCACTTGAAGCCCGTTTTGGCAGCGATTGGCAACCTTGCTGTAAAAAGTGTAAAGCAGAACTTTCGCGAAGGCGGCAGACCAAATAGATGGGCTGAATCGAAAAAGCCAAAGGGCAGAACGCTCATCGGCACTGGAGCTCTCATGAGGAGTATTCACTACAAGGTGGATGGCGACGAATCTGGCGTAACCATCATGACCGGAAAGCAAAAATATGCCGCGATTCTTCATTTTGGCGGTGACACTCCAGCTCACGAAATCTGGTACAAGAACAAGAGGGCTCTCAGCTTTACGTGGAAAGGCGTTCCTGTAATCTTTGGGAAAGTCAAACATCCCGGTTCACACTTTGAACCTCGCCCCTACATGCTCCTGCAAGACGAAGACATCAAGATTATCGAAAACATGATGATTCAGCACATCGTCGAAAACACTTAACAATGAGGCACCAAATGAAACCCGCACAAACCAAGAAAGCCGCCGGCACTCACTACGACATGGAACCCATCCACGAAACAATCGAAATCATCGAAGACGTAGTGACCCGCGAAAACATCCCCCGCAAGGCGGCATTTTCCATCGGAAACGCAATCAAGTACTTACTCCGTGTCGGAAAAAAGCAGGGCGAAGACTGGCAAGACGATGTGGAAAAAGCGGAGAACTATCTGCACCGTGCACGCACAGGAGAATGGAATTGCAAACGCTAGAACAGGCTCATCTGCCCGTTGTCACTCTTCTTTGGCACAAAGTTAAGGTAGCGGTAAATCGTGCGTTCGCTCACGCCCGTCTCGAAGGCAAGCTGGTGGACAGTCTTCTCGCAGTTGTCAGCCATGTAGCGACGCACAGCGTTCGGAGTCATCCGGGATGGACAGGCTACATGGTTGCCCGCAAAGCGTTTCCAGATTCTCTTGGCGACATCAAGACCGAGGGTCTTTGCAACCCACTTTAAATCCTCGTTCGGCAAGTCATCAAATGTAAGGGAATCCCAGACGCTCATCTGTAATTCAAATATAACTAAAAACAAAGCAAAAATCAAACTTCGCAACAAAGGAAGTGAAAATGATAAAAATCAAAGGAATATTCTTCTGGCTTCTAATGACGTTCTTTTGGCCGTTCTTCATCCTCGGTTACACCATGGATGCGGCGAAAAAAGAAGGTCTCAGCACAAAAGACATGCCGATATCAATATGGCTTGAATCGCTGTTTTTCTTCGCCGTAAACATGTCGATTTATGTGCTCGGAATCTTGTACGCAATCGAAAAACTAAGCTGAGGAAACTCAACAATGCGTTTAATATGGCTTACAATCAAGACTATGTTCAAGTATTACTATGACCTTATTATGGAAAATAAATTCATTATCGGAATAAACACCATTCCATATATCATTGCCGATGTGATATTATACATCCGTCTTTATTGTTAAAATCGTGCAGACAATTCTTCTCTGAGTTTGACAACGCAAGGATCAAATTCTGCAACAAACTTTTTGACCCCTTCGTCATCAACATCGTACAAGTGCCGTCTAAAAACACCCAGTTCTTCATAGAGACTTTTACAGACTATTGAATTTAGTTCCGGGAAAATTGTAGAGCCAAAGAACCGTAGTTTCATTTCTTTAACAGCAATTTCAATCAACGGAATATGAATAACATCAAATTCATCATTGACAAACTTGACAAGAATATGATACATTCTCAAGGAGTTGTTAGCATCGTCCGTAATTTTCGCCTGGGCAAGAATTGCAAACATCATCTTGTTTGTAACCACCTTGGATTTGTCGGAAATAGCGTTCATCTCCTTTTTGCAGTCATCCAGACATTTGTCAAGTTTTCCGTTGAAATCGGTAATGGCTTTTTTAGTCTCTTCTTCAACGCCGAGCCGTGTTTCTTTCTTGATTCGTTCAATAGTCCATTTATAATTAATTCCAAAAAAGATTCCGACTCCTGCAAGGAATATGGATACAAGGATTCCAATCATGAACTGGACATCGCTAAACGCATTCGAATAGAACTCTTGCGACTTGTTCAGAAGATCTATGGTAAACGTAGAGTCGAGTGCGACTTTGACCGTATCATAGGAAACCGTATGAACAGTATCAAAAACAGATGTATGCACCGTATCATAGACAACGGTGCGGAGGGTGTCATAGACGGTTTGGCACATGCTGCTGGAAGACATTCAGAACCTCAGTTCAATCAAGTTCCCTCTCACGCGGTAGCTTGGGTGGGTGGGTCTTGCTTGGCGGCGGTTTGGGCGGAGAGGCCGAGGGCGACGACGAGGTTGAAGAGCGTGGAGAGTTGCGTGGGCGTGGGCGTGGCCGAGCCGTCTTGCCATGCGGCGAAGGTGGCGGGCGTGACCCCGATTAGCTGTGCCATGCGGGATGCGGGGGTGTTCGTGAGTTCCAAGGCCCCGGAGAGGTCAAGAGAGATGCTTTGTGTAATTTCTCTAACACAATTTGTGTTAGCTTCACTATCGAAACTAAATCCAATTTCTTTCAGCCGAAGTATGTATTTCGGCCCCATTTTACGCTCACCTTTAAGGTAAGCGTTCAAATTTTGAGGTCTAACGCCCATGGCTTCTGCTAGTTTTTGCATGCTCCCAAAGTGTTCAAAACCAAAGGAACGCAAATTTTCTAACACTTTTTTATCAAAACCTATTGACAATGTGTTATCCAAGTGTTATATTGTGTTATGTAGAAGTGAAAATCACCACTACAAAAAAGTTAAAAAAAACGAGGAACTTTTCCAAATGGATAAAAATCTTACCGTGACAAAACTCTCATGGAGAAAGGTTGCCGAAAGGATTTCCAAAATCACAGGAAAGACCTACAGTGCCCAATACATAAGGGAAGTCGCTATTGGCTACCGTACCAACAAACAACTCACCCCAATCCTCCAAGACCTTGGACTTATTAAAAAGGATGTAGCATAATGCTTGAACCAATCATCGACAATAACGACGAAACTACAGAGACGAGATGTACCGAATCGGTACACCTCCCATCCGTTAAAAACGTTTCCACGACAGACGAAAAACTGGCAAAACTGAATGAACTTGACCCAATTACGGCATCCGCTCTAAAATTACGTTACCGCATTTTCAACGGCACTGATATTCGCATGGCGGTTGACGAGGAGAAGCAGGTGTGGTTTGTTGCAGCAGACGTATGTAATGTTCTTGGATACACAAGAAGTCCGTCAGCCGTAATCATGGCTCATTGCAACAAGGTCATCGACTCCAAGGACTTGGTGGAAGGCGAGACCGAAATGGCCCGCAAGATCACCGTCAAGGACGCCAACGGCCACGGACAGGCGATGATCGCCATCAGCGAACCCGACCTCTACCGCCTCATCATGCGTTCCCGCATGCCCGACGCCCGCAAGTTCGAGAAGTGGGTCGTCGAGGACGTGCTCCCCACCATCCGCAGGACGGGCAAGTACGCCGTCCGCCGCAAGATAGACTACACGCCCGCATCGCAGCCGGAGGCCGCCGCCCCGGAAGTCCCCGACCAGTGCGAACTTTTCCCGAACATGATGCCCTCGATGACGTTCCCCAAGCCGCTCACCGAGAAGATCAACGAGGCCAAACGCCGCCTCTTCGAACACGGCACCACGTTCCCCAACAACAAGGAATTCGTGAAGTTCCTCATCGCGAAGGCCCTCGAAGATTTGGAGGGCTAGGCCCATGACGGAGCTCAAGAAATCGCAGATGAGGCGCATCGTCGAGCTTGACACGCTCCGTCGCAACTTCAAGCCCGGCACCAGGGAATACCGCCTTGTCAGTGCCAAGATTCACCACGAGCGGACAAAGTTCCGCACCACCCCCAACCGCTAAAGGATTTGCCATGAATACCACTCTTATTCATCGTTCCGCAAGACCACGAGTCACTCTCGAATTTACTCCTATCCGCAAGTGCGAATGCTGCGGCGAAAAGTCCAATATGATCATCAACGGCCATTATGTCTGCGGTAAATGCCTCAAGGCGGGCCGAGTACTCCGCATGCTCGAAAAGGAAAAGGCCGCCCGCGAGTTCTCGATGCACGGCATCGTCGTGTTCTGCAATAACGACTTGCCCGATGGCGTTGTCCAGGCAATGACAGAAAGAACACTCAACCGATAGGACGGACAGGGCATGGCAGATTACAACGCAAAAGGCTTGCA